>JBKJOA010000047.1:0-13516 GCA_046593365.1 Limisphaerales bacterium | reverse complement strand
GTCTGCTTTCCTTTCTTTGTTTGTGTTTAACGACCAACAATGGTGGCTCGGCTCTCCGGCACACGTCGGCGCGCAACCCACGCTTAGCTCATTCATCGCCAGCCATACTGACTAGGTGTCAATACCCCATGAGTTCGACCCGAAAGAAGTTGCTGTTGGTCGCCTTCGCTGGCATTGCAGTTATCTTCGTCGTGATTTTTTCCCTGCTGTTGCCTGATCGCCGTGGGCAAAGCAACGGCGTAGGCTGTTGGATGGAAGGGACGGTCTCGAATATCACGGTCGAAGGTGATAACATCCATTTGCAGATGACTGGCCGGTTTTGGCTACAACAGTATCGCGGTATCGCCCGCACACATCTCTCGGTCATCGAGGTGGATTGCAAACGTGGCATTTCAGCAACAGTGACTCCGTTTAGAGTATTCATCGCAGTGACCCCTGATGGGCGTGGAGGTGCGGTGCGGAACGACAAGGGAGCGTTGCTTGGAATCATCAAGGTAGCAGCCAAACTTGGGAGAGTGGTGAAGTTTGAGTTGGCTAATCCCATAATTGCTTTTGGAAGCGACGGGAGCATCACGAATGTGGAGAGTGCCGTCGTGAGAGCGACGGACGCTGACCTGCGCTGAATGGGATTCAAGTATTACTAAATGATGACACCATGCGCTGCAGCTCCTATGAGGGTTGTCAATAGCGCAGTGGGCGTTAAACGTTTTTTTCTTCTTTCTTTAAAAGCTTCTGCTCTTTGTTGCTTTCCCGGTTTTCCAGTTTCGTCCGTCTTGTTCCGCAGGGCGCGTGCTTCCTTTATCGTGTCCGGTAGAGTCCCGATCACCCGCTCCTATTCGAGCATCACCTCAGGTGAGCCTATGATGTCTTGCCTGACCTAGGGAAGCCGCCGTCGTTTACTCCACCATGCTCATCGTTTCCAATTCAGCAATTTTTTGACGCAGCTTCATCAGCGCGATTTCCTGGATCTGCCGAATGCGTTCGCGCGTCACGCCGAATTTTTTCCCGATTTCTTCCAGCGTCTGCTCGTCTTCGCCATCGAAACCGAAACGGTTGCGCAAGATTTCCTGCTCGCGCGGTTCCAGCGTCGGCAAAACTTCGTGAATCAGGAAGGTATCGGCTTTCTCTTCCAATTGGCGATAAGGCGTGGCGGCGCTTTCGTCGGCGACGACTTCCGCAATCGTATTCGAATCGTCATCGCCCATGCGCGCATCGAGCGAGGCCGGTTGAAGGGCTGCCTTGCGATATTGGGCGATTCGCTTCGCGGCGAGACCGAGTTCATCGCTCAATTCGTCATCCGTGGGAGCGCGGCCAAATTCATCGTGAAACTTCGCTTCGGCGCGGCGAATGTGGAGCAACTTGTCGCCGACATGCACCGGGAGACGGATCGTTTTCGACTGGTCAGAAAGGGCGCGGCGAATGGATTGTTTGATCCACCACGAAGCATAAGTGGAAAGCTTCGCCCCTTTTGTCGGATCGAAACGATCCACCGCTTTCATCAAGCCGATGTTGCCTTCGCTCACGAGATCGAGCAGCGGCAAGCCGTAGCTCTCGTAGTCGCGAGCGATTTTCACGACGAGGCGCAAGTTGGCTTTGATCATGTGCTCGCGCGCGGCTTTGTCCCCCTTTTTGATTCGTTTCGCCAACGCGATTTCTTCCTTCGGAGTGATCAAAGGAGTCTGGCCAATTTCGCGTAGATAAAGTGTGTAGGCGTCAGCGCTTGGGCGTGGGCCGTCGGCGGCGAGCGCGATCTCATCGGTTTTCAATGGCGTTTCAACACTCTGAAAACGCGATTGCTTGTTTTTGTTTTGGGCGAGTTTTGTTTTCATAATCTTCCCGGATTTAATTTTTTCTTTCTAGTCCAATCTTTTTTCCCTGCTTCGATGAAGTGTAAAGTTCGCTTTCACTCCAACCGCCGCCGAGCGCTTTCACGAGCTGGATGGAGGCGATCAAACGTTCGCCTGCCAGTTGAGCGCGTGCGCGTTGGGTCACCAGGGCGGCGCGGTTCGCATCGACTACTTCGAGGTAACTGACGATGCCGGATTTGTAACGTTGCGTGGCGAGTTCCGCTGCGCGCGATGCACTTTCCACCGCGCGATTTTGCGCCGCCGCCTGCTCACCCAGAAAACGAATTCCCGACAAGCTGTTTTCCACTTCACCGAAGGCGACCAAAACCTGCTGGCGATAGCGCGCGACGGCTTCTTCGTAAATCGATTTGCTGCGTTGCAGATTCGTGCGATTTCTCGCTTGCGCAACAAGGGGTAACGAAAGGCTTGGGCCGATCGACCAAATGCGGCTGTCCCAACTGAAAAGGCTTTCCAGATCGCCACTGACATAGCCGCCCGAACCGGTCAAGCGCAGCACCGGAAAAAAAGCCGCTTTCGCCACGCCGATGCGCGCGTTGGCAGCCGCCAATTGACGCTCGGCCTCTGCCACATCCGGACGACGCTCCAGCAAATCGGCGGGCAAACCAACTGGGACCACGGGCGGATCTAAATGCCAGCTTACGTTTTCGGGGAGTGCGGCTACTTTGAATGCGCTCGGATTTTCGCCGATCAAAATGGCGAGGGCGTTCTCGATTTCCGCGCGGCGTCGCGCGAGCGCGGCACTTTCCGCTTCGGCGGCGGCGAGTTCAGTTTCGGCGCGGGCCATATCCAATTCGTTCCCGATGCCGCCTTCAAAACGGCTGCGAACCAACCCGCGTTGTTCCTTTCGCAACTCACGCGTTTGCCGGACGGTGGAGAGTTCTGCATCGAACGCGCGCAAAGCAAAATAATTTCGCGCCACATCCGCTTGCAACGTGAGCAGAATATTTTGAAACGTCGCGGCGGAAGATTGGGCGTCGGCCCGCGCTGCTTCAAAACCGCGGCGGATGCGGCCCCACAAATCAATCTCGTAACTCAGATCAAGCGGAAAGCGAATGGTCGTCGCGGTGAGATTTCCGAAGTTCGGTTCCTGATTTGGCGAGTAACGTTCGCGGTCATAGCTCGGATTGAAATTAATGCCTGGAACTAATTCGTTGCCGGACATCCGCGCGACGGCGCGAGATTGATCGACCCGTGCGACAGCCGCTTTCAATTCCTGATTGGCGCTGAGCGCCCGCCGCTCAAGGGTGTTCAGTTCTGCATCGCCAAAAATTTCCCACCACGCATTTTTCGGCAAATGATCAAGCGGAGCAGCTTCCTTCCACGCGCCCATGTCATTAGTCGATTTGTAAGTTTGCGGAACGTCGTTGACCGGGCGTTTGTAATCAGGCCCGACCATGCAACCGCTCAAAAAAATCATGGCAGTCAAAACCAACACGACCGTTCCTGCCGCGCCCGCCGTTCCCAAACCTGGTTTGTTTGGGGTGGGTGATTCGACGGATTTCTTTTTCCAGCCGAGCTTCATCAACACCACGTAGAAAACCGGCGTCAGAAAAAGACCGAATACCGTGACGCCGATCATCCCCGAGAAAACGGCGACGCCCATCGCCTGGCGCATTTCCGCACCCGCGCCTTTTGAAATAACGAGCGGAAAAACGCCCGCAATGAACGCGATGCTCGTCATGAGAATTGGCCGGAGACGCAACCGGCAGGCTTCGATGGCGGCGTCGAACGGGGACATGCCTTCGTCCTGTTTATGCTTGGCAAATTCCACGATGAGAATCGCGTTTTTGCACGCAAGGCCGACGAGAACGATCAAGCCAATTTGGGTGAAGATGTTATTGTCGCCGCCTTTCAACCAGACGCCGGCAATGGCGAAAAGCAGGCACATCGGGACAATGAGAATAATCGCGATCGGCAGCCGGAAACTTTCGTACTGCGCCGCGAGTACGAGGAAGACGAGCAACAAACAAAGTGGATAGACGTAAATTGCCGTATTGCCCGCGAGGATGCGTTGATACGTGAGGTCGGTCCACTCAAACGCCATTCCTTTCGGTAAGTTTTCTTGCGCGAGTTTTGCCATGAGCGCTTCGGCTTCACCTGAGCTGGTTCCCGGCGCGGGACCGCCATTGATTTCTGCTGCGGGATAACCGTTGTAACGCATCGCGCGGTCGGGGCCGTACGCTTCCTTAACTTTTACGAGGGAGCCGAGCGGAACCATCTGCCCCTGCGCGTTGCGCGTTTTCAATCGCGTAATATCTTCGGCGTGTTCGCGAAACGGCGCGTCCGCCTGCGCAATCACCTGGTAAGTGCGGCCGAAGCGGTTGAAGTCATTCACGTAAAGCGAGCCGAGATAAATCTGCATCGTCTCAAAAAGATTTTGCAGCGGGACGCCTTGCGATTTTGCTTTTACGCGATCAATGTCCGCATCCAGTTGCGGCACGTTGACGGTGAACGTGGAGAACATTCCTGCAAGGCCGGGCGTTTGATAACCTTTGCCAACGAGACCTTGCAGGTTTTGATACAACTGGTCGTAACCAAGATCGCCGCGATCTTCCACGTACATTTTGAAACCGCCGATCGTGCCTAGACCCATCACGGGCGGCGGTGGAACGGTCAGCACGAACGCGTCTTGAATCGCAGAAAATTCCTTGTTCAACGCATCGGCGATGGCGATGCCGTTGAGCTCTGGAGTGGTTCGCTCTTCAAACGGTTTCAAACAGACGAACACGATTCCGGCGTTAGGCGCGACGCTGAATCCGCTGATGCTCAATCCGGGAAACGCGACGGCGTCTTGCACGCCGGGATGTTTCAGCGCGATTTCCGACATGCGTCGCATCACTGCTTCAGTGCGGTCCAGCGACGACGCGTCCGGTAACTGCGCGAAGGCCACGAGATATTGTTTATCCTGCGTCGGCACGAAGCCGGTCGGAACTTTGTTGAAACTCCACGCGGTCAAGGTGACCAAACCGGCGTAGAGAAGAATCGCAATCACACTTTTACGCAAAACACTGCCAACGCCATTCGCGTATTTATTTCCCGACCATGCGAAGGCGCGATTGAACGGGCGAAACAGCCAGCCAAACGTTTTGTCCATCACACGAGAAAGGCGATCTTTCGGCGCGTCGTGCCGCTTGAGCAACGCCGCGCAAAGTGCGGGTGAAAGCGTTAGTGAGTTGAACGCGGAAATCACCGTGGAGATCGCGATGGTGATCGCGAACTGTTTGTAAAATTGTCCCGTCAGCCCGCTAATAAATGCCGTCGGAATAAACACCGCGCACAGCACAAGAGCCGTTGCAATAATCGGGCTTGTCACCTCGTTCATCGCGCGCTGTGTCGCTTCGTGCGGATCAAAGCCGAGAGCAATATTTCGCTCCACATTTTCGACAACGACAATCGCGTCATCGACGACGATTCCAATCGCGAGCACGAGTCCGAAAAGAGAAAGCGCGTTGATGCTGAATCCAAGTCCCAACATCACCGCGAAGGTGCCGACCAGCGAAACGGGCACTGCGGCCAACGGAATAATCGAGGCACGCCATGTTTGCAAAAACAAGATGACCACCAGCACGACGAGAATGATCGCTTCAAACAAAGTATGGACCACCGCTTCGATTGATTTATCGACGAAAACGGTTGGGTCATATACGACGGCGAAATCAATTCCTTGCGGAAAATTCTGTTTCAGCTCAGCCATTTTTGCGCGGACATTTTTTGAAAGTTCCAGCGCGTTCGCACCGGGCGATTGGAATATGGGCAGAGCGACCGCCGTTTTATTATTCAGCAGCGAACGCAACGAATAACCACCCGCTCCGAGTTCGATTCGCGCCACGTCTTTGAGAAATGTTTTTTCGCCCTGCTGACCCACTTTGATGACGATTTGTCCGAACTCTTGTTCGTCAATCAGGCGGCCCTTTGTGTTGATTTGTAATTCGAGATCAACCGGTTTGCTGACCGGTTGCTGTCCAATCCCGCCCGCGGCCACTTGCACATTTTGTTCGCGAATCGCATTTACGACATCGCTCGCGCTCAAACCTTTCGCCGCAACTTTATTTGGGTCAAGCCAGACGCGCATCGCATAATCGCCCGAGCCAAACATTTCCACGGAACCAACGCCGGGAATGCGCGCAATGGCATCCTTCACCTGCAACGACGCGTAATTGCGAACATAAACGTCGTCGTAACGTCCGTTCGGCGAAAATAAATGGACGACCATCGTGAGATCGGGCGATTGCTTCACCGTCGTCACTCCAAGACGCCGAACTTCCTCCGGCAGTTTTGGCAACGCCTGGGACACGCGGTTTTGCACTTGCACTTGCGCCTTGTCGATGTCGGTGCCGAGCTTGAATGTGACGGTGAGAGTCATCACGCCGTCGCTGGTCGCTTGCGAAAACATGTAGAGCGAATTCTCGACGCCGTTGACCGCTTGTTCCAAAGGTGCCGCGACGGTTTCAGAGATGGTTTTCGGATTTGCGCCCGGATAAGCCGCGCGCACGACGATCGTGGGTGGAACAACTTCTGGATATTCGCTGATTGGCAAACGCCACATCGCGATAAGTCCGATGATGAAGACGAGCGCAGAAAGCACTCCGGCGAAAATCGGGCGCCGAATGAAAAAATGTGAGAATTTCATTTAGAGTTTTTTTTGGCTTTGAAATGATCCCCTTACTTTGTCACTACCTTGGCGGTTCCGGCCGGGGCCTCGGCTACTTGTGGATTGACCGGCATGCCAGGTCGAACCCGCGCCAGGCCGTTCACCACAATTTGTTCGCCAGGTTTTAAGCCTTCGCGGACGACGCGTTTGCCGTTGACCTGCGCGCCGATTTTTACCGGGCGATATTCCACGGTGTTCGTTGAACTTAAAGTGAGAACATATTTTTGTGCTTGGTCGGTCCCTACTGCCCGATCATCAACTAAGATTACAGAATGTTTTTCGCTGGCGGGAATGCGGATTCGCGCAAACAGACCGGGCACAATTAGACCTTCTCCGTTCGGAAAAACCGCGCGCAGCAAAATGCTCCCAGACGTCGGGTCAACGCGATTGTCGAACGACTCAATATAGCCACGGCGTGGATAACCCGTTTCATCGGCCAATTGCAGTTCCACCGGTACTTTGCCCTCCGCGCTCGCCAGTTTATTGGCGCGAGCAAGCGCATTGTATTTTAGCAGCGCATTTTCATCCACATCCGCATAAACGTGAATCGGATCTACTGAAACAATTGTCGTTAGTAACGTCGCACTGCCCGCCATTCCGCTGATGTAATTGCCTTCTGTCACGAACGCGCGACTGATCCGGCCATCGATGGGCGAACGGATTTGAGTGTAATCCAGATCAAGTTTTACTGAATCGCGCGCCGCTTCCGCACCGAGCAAAGCTGCTTTGGCTTCCTGAAATTTCGTTTCGCGCTGTTCGCCTTCTTCAGTCGAGATCGCTTTGTTGGCCAGCAATTGTGTCGTGCGTTTTGCTTCGCGCTCGGCGCTGGCTAGTCGGACGCGAGCCTGTTCAAATTCAGCGGCGCGGCGATCGAACTCAGCTTTGTGCCAGCGCGCATCAATCTCAAACAGCACATCGCCTTTCTTCACAAGTTGCCCCGATTGAAATCCCACTTTTTGCACATGGCCGGAAACTCGTGGCTTCACGTCCACACGCTCGATCGCTTCCGTTCGTCCGGTGAATTCCTCCCACTCCACGATTTCCTGTTGTTCAACGACGGCAACCGTCACCTGTGGCGGAGGCGGAGCTTGCGGCGGAGTCGATTTGCGACAAGCAGCCGTGGTCAAAGTGATGGCGGCGAGCGCAGCGAAAGTGATGCTGGTTTTTGATTGCATAGGGTTAAGAAAAAAAAGTTATGCGGCGAAGGCCGATTCAAAACTCCGCTGAATCGATTTTTGGCGGTGATGCCAGTTCACGATCCCTTCCGCTTTTTCCTGAGCCAACGCAGGGAAAATCAAATGCGGAAAATCGGTTTGCCAAACGATCGCTTCGGCTTCGTTTAAAGCGAGCGCAAGGAGATGTTCGTGCCCAGTCACCAGTTTCCGATGTTGTTGGAAGATTTTTTCCCGTTCTGTTTTAATCACGCGATCAAGCGCGCTGATTGAATCCCCGCGCAGTTTGGAACGAGAAGGTAAAGAGTTTACATTTCGCGAGTATTGATTATTAAGCTTTCTCATACGGCCATCTTCTTTCTTTTAGTAGTTAACTATTTAGTCAAATTATGAAGTAAAAAAAACAAAAAAATGTTACACGGCAATCTTATTTTTTGCGCCGAGAATTGCGAGAATTCCTTCTGACATTTCACGCAAAACCTCGACGTCATTCAAGATTCGCGCCTGTGTCATCAATCCTTCCGAGTAGGCGAACAACATGCGTGCTTTGGCGGCAGCATCGGGCGCATTGATTTCTCCCTGAGCATGCGCATCGCGAATCGCCGACTCGATATATTTATGAATGTGTCCGAGGATTTCCTTGATCTTGGCGTGGAGTGCGACTTCCTGGGTGCAAACCTCAGAACCCAGCGTAAACAAAGGGCATCCAAGCACGCAACCACATTGACACTGGAGTTCTTTCTGCTTTTTATAACCCCCTTCACAGAAGCGTCGAAGACGTTCAAGAGGTGGAATAGTTGGAGAAAAAATGGCGTCGAGTTCCGGTTGCCGCTTTTTCCAATCCGCTTCCAAGGCAGCGGCGGCAAGATCAGATTTGGAATCGAAAAAATAGTAAAAACTTCCCTTTTTGACGTCAGCCTTGTCGCAAATCTGATCAATGGTCGTGCTGCCATAGGAGCCTTGCGAGATCAACTCAAGCACCGCTCCCATCAACTTTTCTTTAGCATCACTGACTCTTCCCATGTGCGTATTATACAATTGTTAACTATTTAGTCAACAATCTTTTTAAGGGGTAAAAAACGCGTTTTTGGAATTAACTTTTGATGCCGTAAAACGTGGCCGTGTTGTCTCCGAACAATTGTGAGTGAGCACATGGACTGAGCTGTTGAGCATAGTTGTTGATCAAACTAAATACTGTTTCGTAATCACCTGCCAACAAACAAACCGGCCAATCCGAACCGTACATGACGCGATCCTCACCAAACGCTTCGAATACAGTGTCGAGATAAGGTTTGAAATCGGCGGGTTTCCAGTTCCCCCAATCGGCTTCCGTGACAAGACCGGAAATTTTGCAAAAGACATTGGGGGATTTGGCCAACTCGCGAATATCTTCCCGCCATCCATCGAGAGTTCCATCGCGAATCGCTGGTTTTCCCATATGGTCGAGAACGAATTTTTGTTCAGATAATTTCTGCGCCAGATCAATCGCCGAGGGAAGTTGATGTGGAAAGAGAAGAAGATCATAAGTGAGTTTGAATTGCTGCAACTCCTTGAGACCGCGCACAAATTCCGGTCGCAGAAGGAAACGTTCGTCGGGTTCATCCTGTACGACGTGCCGCACGCCGACAAAATTAGGTTGCCGCGCTAGTTCAGCGAGTTGCTCCGCGACGGTTTCGGAACGCAAATCAACCCAGCCCACGACCCCTTTGATGATCGAGTTTTCGTCAGCCAATTTTAAGAGCCAACGCGATTCCTCCAGAGTCTGGCGTGCCTGAACGGCGATCACGCCATCGAAGGCATGTTGCTGCAAGAGCGGTTGCAAATCGTGCGGAAGGAAATCGCGGCGAATCGGCCAATCGGATTTCATCCAGCCATAATCGGTGGTGTTGAATTTCCAAAAGTGTTGATGTGAATCGAGACGCATGACTTGCGGTTATTTCAAATCCGAAAACCATTTTCGAAAACTCGTCATGGTTTGTTTCGCGGCGGCATCGCTGTCGGGCAGCGGCAAAATTTCCGCCGAGATGTAGCCCTGGTAATTCATGTCGCGCAACGTTTCCACGATTGGTGCGACATCGGTGTGACCGAACCCCATTGCCTGCCGATTGCTGTCGGCGAAATGAACATGACCGAGTTTGTTGCCCGCAAGACGCAACGCCGCCCCAATATCGGCTTCTTCGATGTTCATGTGAAAAAGATCGCATAGCAGAAAAATATTTTGCGCGTTAAGCGTTTCGAGAAATGCACGCGCTTCGGCAACACGCGTCAGCAAATTCGTTTCGTAGCGATTTAGCGGTTCGTAGAGCAGTGGAACATTATTTTTTTGCGCGCGGGTGGCGAGTTCGTTCAGCGCCTCCGCGAACCATTCCATTGCTTTCTCGCGCGACACACCATCGCCCCAACGACCTTGCATTGAACCAATGATCGTGGGCGCACCGACTGGCCCCGCAAAATTAATGAGTTCGTTGATGAACGAGATGGCGTCGCGGCGGATGGCGGCGTCGGGATCGGTCAGGCGGAGTTTGTGTTTTACCCAACCGGCACCAGAACCGATGGCGGCGAGTTTTAGTTTGTGAATATCCAACAGCGATTTGAGTTCCTCTCGATCCAGCGCATCGGCTGAAGATGGGAAAATTTCGACGGCCTCAAATCCATGAGCCGCCGCTCGGAAACAACCTTCAGCGAGATTATCCCAGAAAACGAACGGACCACCGCGCGCTTCGTTGACGAGTGAAATGGTGACGGCGGGTTTCATCTGTTTACGACGCGGAAAATTTCATGCCACCTCCACCATCGCTTTGATGACGCCCGTTTCCGGTTTGGTATAGGACGAAAAAACCTCAGGCAGATTCTCAAAGGTGGAGCGATGCGTAATCCACGGACTCGTGTCGATCCGCCCTTGCTCGATTAATTGGATGATGCGGGTGAAGTCGGCGGTGAGCGCGTTGCGGCTGGCGAGCAATGTGAGTTCGCGGCGATGCATCACCAGCGCGTGCGGAAACGACAACTCCTGCTGCGTGATGCCAACGTAAACCAGTCGTCCAGCAAAGCCGACATAGTTGAGTGCATTGCTCATGCTCTTGTTGCTGCCCGTGGCATCGACCACCACTTCCGGCAACGACCCGCCACTTAGCCGTTTAAGTTTTTCCAATTCACTGCCGTCGCCGTTCGTGAGAATCGTGTGTTCGATTCCCATGTTGCCGCGGCAAAAATCCAATCGCGACGCACTCATATCCATGACGATGGTTTTTGCGCCGGAAAGTTTTGCAAATTCCAATACCGAAAGTCCGATCGGTCCCGCGCCAATGACGAGAACGCTTTCACCCGTTTGAGGATTTCCGCGGTTAATCGCGTGACAGCCAATCGCCAAAGTCTCAACGAGTGCCAATTGTTCAAACGAAAGCTCGCGCGAGATGTGAAGCTTGCGCGCGGGAACAAGAAGCAGAGGGCGCAGACCACCGTCGCAATGAACTCCAAGCGTCTGATGATTTTCGCAACAATTGGTGTGCCTACGACGACAAGTGGAACATTTTTGGCAGTTTATATATGGCTCGACGGAACAATGGTCGCCCGGTTTGACATTCATCACGTCAGCACCCACCGCGATGACCTCGACGCCGAGTTCGTGTCCTGGAATGCGCGGGTAACTGAAGAAGGCCATCTTGCCGAGGTAACCGGAAATATCTGTTCCACAAATGCCCACGCGATGCACGCGCACCAATGCTTCGCCGAAACCGGGAGCGGCGGGTTCGGGAATTTCGATGGTGCGAAACTCCAGCGGCATTTTGAGTTGAATGGCTTTCACGATTAATTGTTCTCCATCAGTCCCTCGGTGTGGCCGATGTTTTTGACCGGGGCAAAAATATTTTGCACTTCAGCGAGCAAAGTCAGATCAATCGGCTCTGCGGCCCACTCGACCCATTTTTGAATGTGCTCCGGCATGGCGGTGCCGGCGACGGTCGTCGTGATGTCTTCGTTGGCAATCGAAAATTGCAACGCGAGTTTCGCGATATCTACGCCCTTATTTTGGCAATGCTCGGCGGCACGACGCGCCGCGATTCGGACTCTTTCCGGTTCCTTGAGCCACTTTGGCAAAGGCGCATTCGTCAACAAGCGCGCGCTGAACGGGCCCGCGTTCATAACGCCAACGCCATGAGTTTTGAGAGACGGAACGACTTCATCGGCGAAACGCGTGTTCTGTAGCGTGTATTGGTTGTAACTGAGGACGACATCGACTTCGATTTGATCCAGGATGAATTTGAAAATCTTCATGGGATAACCCGAGATGCCAATGAATCGAACTTTTCCATGCTGCTTCAATTTGCGCAAAGCGGGCAGAGTTTCATCAACGATCTGCTGCATCGGCACGAACTCGATGTCGTGACAGAGAACCATATCAAGATAATCAGTGCCAAGGCGGTGAAGGCTCACGTCCACGCTTTCAGTGACGCGCCTGGCGGAAAAATCAAAATGATTCAGGTCGTAGCGGCCGAGTTTCGTTCCGAGCATGTAACTTTCACGCGGGACGTCGCGAAGTGCGATGCCAAGCAAAATCTCGCTCATGCCGCGTCCGTAAAAAGGAGAGGTATCGATGAAATTTAAACCGCTTTCCAGTGCCACGCGAACGGTCCGCAAAGCTACATCCAGTTCGACGCGGCCAAATTCCTGTCCAAGCGACGACGCACCGAAACTTAAGATGGGCAGTTGCAGGCCGGTTTTTCCAAGAGGTCGAGTTTTCATGAGCGAGTAACAAACGAGTAAATTATTCTTGTCACGGTTGGCGGGCACCCATTGTGAGGAGAACGTTTGCCCAAAGCGCCTGGTCGCCGGTTTGGATGGTGAGCACATGATCCGCCGATTCCACCGCTTTGTAAAAATCCCATTTCAGAATCGGTTTTAATTCCAACTTCGAGCCGTTTTGCTTAAGCACGTTACGAAATTCGTCCCACACCGGCGGTTCGCCTTTTTGCGCATAAGAATCATCCGGCGGAATTCCCATTGTCTCGATGTAATCGACAGGAACAGCACTGAGCACAGCGCTCAAAGCTTGCGCAACAGTCACTACTCCTGGCGAAAGATTCAGGCAGACGATTTCCGCGTTTGCACCTTTCTTGGTGGATGCCGGATAATTTCCATCCGCGATTAAAATTTTGGCGTGATGACCGGCGCGTCCGAGAACTTCATTTATTTTGGGATGAAGCAGTTGGTGATTGAGCA
Organism: Limisphaerales bacterium; assembly: GCA_046593365.1. Taxonomy (GTDB): domain Bacteria; phylum Verrucomicrobiota; class Verrucomicrobiia; order Limisphaerales; family CANJXF01; genus CANJXF01. The sequence goes on along the minus strand of JBKJOA010000047.1, from coordinate 608 downwards.
TATTATTTTGCGCTTAACCGAGGCGACATTGGAACACGATTTTTTAAGGTTTTCACGGTGAAGCACTGTTTGTTAAATGCCGGAGCGGTGTCAAACTTCTTCGCGATCTGCAACGACTTTTTGCCTGTTCGCCCGATTCAGATAATGGGACAAGTTCAGTTTGAAATTTTACAATAAACTCAATCTCTCCAGGTAAAAAAAGTTGCTTCGAGAAAAGCTGTGAGTTATGAGTTAACCGTTGTGAATCGGCTGTATAAAATTCTGGCGATCTTGTTCTTGTTGGTTTGGGTGCCGATCACTTCCCATTGCCAACTGGAAAGCATTCCCGGATTAAGTTTTCTACACTGTTCTTCCGACACACCGAACAATTCCCATTGCGAGGATGATGAATGTTCATCCGTGGAATCCGGTGCTTACAAAGTTCAGGACAACAATGCCAATGTTCCGCTTCCCGTTTTTGTCATCGCATTGTTCGATTTTACTCTTCCTGAATTAACTACCAATGGAAGTTCTTGCGCCGTCATCACGTCGGCTCCGCCCGAATTTCAAGTTGGCTGGCAGTTTTCTTCTCGCGTCGCGCTTCCGCCTCGCGCTCCTTCTTTGGTTTC
>JBKJOA010000514.1:0-3481 GCA_046593365.1 Limisphaerales bacterium | reverse complement strand
TGGCAAACGCGTCGCGAAGATGTAACGGCGTCGGCAGAAGACATGCACCAAAAATTGGATTCGTTTACTTCGCAGCAGACGAACAGCAACGTCATTTTATCTCCCGCAATTCTTTACAACGGTGCGGCGCAGTTCAAAGCGGAATATGATCCAGCCAACGGCGGCTTTGGTGGCGCGCCGAAATTTCCCCGACCGAGCCAACCCTTATTTTTACTGCGCAATGGCGTTCGCCTTCACGACAACGAATCCTTGAAAATGGTTTTGCACACCTGCGATAAAATGGCGGCCGGAGGAATGAATGATCAACTCGGCGGCGGTTTTGCGCGCTATTCGGTCGATGCCGAATGGCTCGTCCCGCATTTCGAAAAAATGCTCTACGACAATGCGCAACTCGTGAATTTGTATCTCGACTCGTATCTCGTCAGTGGCGAAAAAAAATATGCGGACGTTGCGCGCGACATCATCGCCTACGTCCTTCGCGACATGACGCATCCAGATGGCGGTTTTTTTTCCGCCGAAGACGCCGACAGCGAAGGCAAAGAAGGAAAATTCTACTGCTGGGCAAAAGCCGAGTTGTCAAAACTGCTCACGGTTGAAGAGTTCAATGTCGCCGTCCGTTATTTCGGAATTACCGAGCAAGGAAACTTCGTCGATCACAGCGATCCAAATCCGCTGCCGAACCAAAATGTTCTCAGCATTGTTCATCCCGATTTGTCCGAAGCCGACAAACCGCTGCTCGCCTCTGCTAAAAAGAAAATGTTCGATGCGCGCGCGAAACGCGTGCGCCCGCATCTCGACGACAAAGTTCTGGCTTCATGGAACGGAATGATGCTCGGCGCGATTGCCCGGGCTTACGCAATCCTCGGCGATGAAAAATATCGCGCCGCTGCCGAAAAGAATCTCGCCTTCCTCCAAAGCAAACTTTGGGATGCAAAAACGAAAACGCTTTATCACCGTTGGCGCGACGGCGACCGCGATTCCGTTCAATTGCTCGATGCGTATTCCGATTTGCTCGCGGGCGTGGTCGATTTGTACGAAGCGACGTTGGAAACGAAGCATTTGGATTTCTCTATTGCGCTTGCGGAAACGATGCTCGCGAAATTTTACGACGCGAACGACGGCGGTTTTTACCAAAGCGTAGCGGATTCCAAAGATTTGATTCTGCGCGTCAAAGAAGATTACGACGGCGCGGAACCTTCGGGAAATTCGGTCGCGACTCTTGCGCTGCTAAAACTCGGCGCGATTACTGATCGAAAGGAATTTAAAACTGCGGCGGAAAAAACGTTGCGCCTGCTCGCCGAACGTTTGCAAAAGTTACCGCAAGCCGTTCCCCACGCCCTGCTCGCGCTCGACTTTTATCTCGAGGAACCGAAACGCGCAGTTGTTGTCGGCAACGCAAACGATGCCGTAACGAAATCATTGCTGCGCGAAATTCATTCTGTTTATCAACCGAACAAAGTTGTTCTTGGAAATACTGGCGCGGTCGAGCCTTTTGCTAAAAAATTGCCGACGAACGACCCGCCAATTGTTTTTCTCTGTACCGGCACCGCCTGCCAAGCGCCGACACGCGATCCCGAAAAGCTGAAACAACTGTTGAAGTAGTCTTCTGGAACGGCTACGAAGTTTGCCCATGCACAATTTCCTCGATGAAATGTTGAAGCGCGTCACTCCGTACGCGCCGTTCGTTGCAAGACATGCCCGGCGCGCACGGAGTGACGCACCCCACCTTCTGTCTCTTCTTTTACTTCTCACGATTTTCTTTTCCGCAAACCTCGTCGGTGCAAAAGAGAAAACCGACTAGCGTCCCAACATCGTCTATTGCGTCGCCGACGATTGGGCGTGGCCTCACGCCAGCATTTACGGTGATCCGATTGTCAAAACGCCAAACTTCGATCGCGTCGCACGAAACGGAGTTTTGTTCAACAATGCTTTTTCAGCCGCGCCCTCCTGCACACCGTCACGCGCCGCGATTTTGACTGGCCGCGCGGTTCACCAACTTGAGGAAGGCTCATGTCTTTACGGATTTTTGCCACAGAAGTTTCCAGTTTATCCCGACATTTTAGAAAAAGCGGGTTATGCAGTTGGCTTCACTAAGAAAGGTTGGGGGCCGGGAAATTTTCAAACAGGCGGACGCGAACGAAATCCCGCCGGGCCGCAGTTCAAAGATTTTTCCACGTTCCTGGAAAAGAGCGATACTAACAAACCATTTTGCTTTTGGTATGGAGGTCACGAGCCGCATCGCCCCTATGAAGAAGGCTCCGGCAAAAAATTGGGAATGAAAATCGAGGATGTCGTCGTTCCACCTTTTTGGCCGGACACGCCCGAAGTGCGCAGCGATATTCTTGATTACTACGTCGAGGCACAGCAATTCGATACGCAGGTCGGCGAGATACTGGCGTTGCTCGAAAGTCGCGGCCAACTCGACAACACGCTCATCGTCGTCAGCGCCGACAACGGCTGGCCGTTCCCGCGCGGGAAAGCAAATCTTTACGACGCGGGTTCGCATCAGCCGCTCGCGATTTCCTGGCCAAAAAAATTTCGCGGTGGAAAAACCAGCGACGCCTTTGTGAATTTATACAATCTCGCCCCAACATTTTTGGATGCGGCGGGTTTGCCTGTGCCGAAAGAAATGGTCGGACGCAGTTTGCTTGGATTGCTCTCCGGAAAATCGGATCGCGGCTGGGACAAAGTTTTCGTGGAGCGTGAACGCCACGCCAACGTGCGCGCCGGCGATTTAAGTTACCCTTCGCGCGCCATTCGCACGAAAGAGTTTCTTTACATCCGCAATCTCCGTCCCGACCGCTGGCCGGCGGGTGATCCGGAAAAGTGGAAAGCGGTCGGGCCATTCGGCGATTGCGACGACTCGCCGACGAAAGAATTTATTCTGGATCATCGCGAAAAGCCGGAGATGAAAAAATTCTTCCAACTCAGTTTTGAAAAGCGTCCCGCCGAAGAGCTTTACGATTTGTCGCATGATCCGCACGATATGGTGAACGTCGCCGCCCGCCCGGAATTCGCCAAAGCCAAAAAGAAACTGCGCGCTGAGTTGGACAAATGGATGCGCGAAACCGGAGACCCGCGCGCGCTCCATGACGACGATCATTGGGACAAGTTTCCGTATTTTGGGAAATAGTTTTGGGTTACGAGAGCCGCTCGACAAGAAATTGTTGGGGACGGACTTGGTTGCTGGACTTAAACACAAGGAAACGGAAAAGTATCTCGACATCCGATTGGACGCTCATCGTGAAAAAAGAAGTCGCGCAGAAATGGATTGAATTAACCAAACCCTAGATCGCCCTAAAATCAGTTTCCACAATTCCTGTAACACCAAATCGTACTCTGGTTAGCCTTCAATTCTTTTGTCGTTTCACACATATAATTCTCCGCTCAGTTCATGCTGCGCGTAAAGCACGGGGGATATTGAGCCAAATTAAATACTCGCCCGTGCTTCCCTCATTTTTTCAATCATGCCAGATCAGGC
>JBKJOA010000445.1:0-3111 GCA_046593365.1 Limisphaerales bacterium | reverse complement strand
CCCGGCGTCGCAACAGTCGAAGGCAAAAGCCTCCAAATATTTGTCAGCGATTGCGCCTGCGCGAAACTGCCGAACGTGATTACGGTGGTAACTACAGCGAAGGACATCGCCTTGTGTAGTATCGAAAAGGTGAATTTCATCATATTTTTATGTTAACGATCATTTTAGCATGAAATCATCTTTCGCCAACGAAAAGTTCGCGAAAAGTTCGCATCGACAATATGATATGATCTCTTAATTAATTTGAATTCATATGCGCTTTTTTTTAAATCGCGGCCTTGATAAAAATGTTCCTACGGCATTCACGCTGATCGAACTGCTGGTCGTTATTGCGATCATCGCGATCCTCGCCGGGCTGCTTCTTCCGGCCTTGAGCAAGGCCAAACAAAAGGCGATTACCACCGGTTGTTTGAACAACATCAAACAAATGCAACTTTGCTCACAGATGTATTCAGACGATAACCGCGATTTTTTGCCGGACAATTCCACCACCGGAACTTCCGCCGGACCGACTGCCTGGATTCAAGGCAACGTTCAGCAATACACGGCGAGTTACACCAACGACATCCAGCAAGGCGTGCTGTTTACCTACAATAAATCGATGAACATCTATCGCTGCGGGGCCAGCAAAGCGTATTTGAAAGGCATCGGCGGAAAACAGGTTCCGCACAATCGCAGCTACGCGATTTCGGTTTGGCTGAACTGCAATGAGTTGCCCGGTGGTCCCAAAAAAACGGCGCAAGTAAAGCAAGCGGCGAAAGTGGCTGAATTCGTGGACGAAAATCAAATCAGCATTGATAACGGTGCCTTGGGCATTCGCGGCCCGGGCACCTCTTATGATTTTTGGAACCTGCCCTCCGCCCGGCACAACAACGGATGCAACCTCTCCTTTGTGGATGGCCATGCTGAAACCTGGCGATGGGTTGGCCAAAATATCGTTGCGCACAACACGGCCTACAATGCCGACGACACCGTCAAGCAACGCACTGATCCGGCGACTAACCCCGCCTTTGGCCTGGCATCGAGCGCTAACGACCCTGATTGGAGGCGCTTGACGAACGCGGTCCCGGTCAATTGAGTTTTTCCAATAATAATCTGACCAATACGTCCAAATATATGCTGCGTTTGTGCGCCACGGCGTTTTGTTTGTTTGCATTTTTACAGACGCTTTGCGCGAACGAATTCCGCGCCACCTGGCTCGCCCGCGATTCGCTTACTTCAAAAAGTGTTTTGGCGCAGGCGATGAACACCATCGCTTCCAATAATTTCAACACGGTTTTCGTCAATGCATGGAGTCGCGGTTATCCTCTCTGGAAAAGCCAGGTTTTCTCTAACGAAACCGGATTGAACATTGATCCGGGTTACGTCGGTCGCGACATTCTTGCTGAAGCGGTGGCGGAAGGACATCGCAACGGCTTGCATGTTTTCGCATGGTTTGAATACGGCTTCGTTGGTGGCTACACCGGTTATTTTCCTGGCACCAGCGGCAAGGGGAAAATTTTTGATGTTCACCCCAGTTGGGTTGCGGTCAAAAATGATGGAACGCAGATGGATAGCAGCAGTTTTTACTGGATGACTCAAACCCGTCCCGAGGTTCAGCAATTCCTCATTAACCTCGCGAGCGAAGTGGCCGCGAACTACGATCTCGACGGAATTGAGTTTGATCGGGTTCGTTATTCCAGTCTGGCTTACGGCTACGACGATTACACAAAGGCGCTCTACCAAACTGAAAACGGCGGCCAGCTTCCGCCTGCCCAGACCAACAACACCGCGTGGATTCGCTGGCGAGCCGATAAGTTGAATCAATTCGTTGCGAACACTTACGATGCGATCAAATCAGTGTATCCACAGATCTTGGTTTCCAGTGCGCCCAGCGCTTATGGATCCAGTTCTTACACAGCGTACAATAGTTTTTGTCAGGACTGGGTCTGGTGGATCAACAGCAACAAGCTCGATCAAGTTGAGGTGCAATCGTATCAAAGCACGGCGAATTCCTTCAGCAACATTCTCAATTTTATCGGGACGCAAGTTGCCGATAGACAAAAAGTTTTTCCGTCGTTCGCGATCAATCCTAACAGCGTTTTTATCGATTCCACAGAAATTCTGAAATTTCCCGCCGTGACGCGCGTGAAAAATTTTGGCGGCAACGCCATTTGGTATTACGTGCCGTTGAACACCTCCAACTATTTGACTGCGCTGCGCACGAATGTTTATCTCACCATTACGAATCCGCCCGGTCGCGCCGTCGATTGGCGAAATTACCAGGTTGTTCGTTTGATTTCCGACAACACAAATGCGGCGAAAACTGGCTCGTGGCCCGCGAGTGCTTTCAACGGTTATTCCGGCTCCTCCTGCTATGCGCAAGCTGGCGCTCTCGCAACCGTCGATTATTTTTTCGACGTGCCCGTTACCGGCAAATACGAAATTTATGTTTATACCATTTCGTCGGCGAATCGAACGAGCGCCGCTGAACATCGCGTCTTTGATTCGGCGGGAAATATTTTTACAAATTTTGTCAATCAAACCGATACAAACAATGCGGGCTGGTTGAAACTGGGTGATTACCTTTTAGAGGCTGGCCGAAGTCCGGTTGTGCAAATATCCAATCGCGGTTTAACAGGCGGACAACTTGTCAGCGCCGATGCGGCCATGATTATTTTGAACCGGCGACTTTCCACGCCATTGAAATTAGTTGCATCTGCGGCTTATCCGAACAACGGGCTGTTTCGATTTTTTTTAAACGGTGCCAGTGGACAAAGAGTGGATGTCGAAAGCTCCAGCAATTTTTTGGAGTGGGTCTCGCGCAGCAATATTACGTTTACGAATTTTGTTTCCGAGTTTACCGAACCATTTAGTTCTGGGGGCGTTCAGGTGTTCCGTGCCCGCCTCGCACCGTGAGGCAAGCCATCTACTCTGCAAAAAAAATTTGCGCTGATTTAGTCGCCTCATTACAGTACCGGACTTTTTATTTATGAAATCAGACAAAATCGTAGTTTGCGGCGGCGGCGGATTTATCGGTGGTCATTTAATTGCCAATTTGTTGAGCCAAGGTCATACGAATATTCGATCCGTCGATATCAAGCCCTTCAACGAATGGTATCAAACGTTTCC
>JBKJOA010000371.1:0-2752 GCA_046593365.1 Limisphaerales bacterium | reverse complement strand
ATTTCCAAAATGATCCATCAGCTTGACCCGAACCATCCCACCACCACGTCGCTGGCGGGCATCAGCAAGGACTTGGTGGATCAAATCAAACTTCGCGCCCCGGATCTCGATATGCTGTGCTTCCAGTCATACGCCGATATTGTAAATTTTCCGCGCCAGCTTCGCGAGAGCGGTTGGAATGGGCCGTATGCGGTCACGGAGTGGGGTGCCACCGGACATTGGGAATGTGGCAAAACCGGCTGGGGCGCTCCCATCGAGGACAATAGTTCGGTGAAAGCGAATTGTTACCGCAAGCGTTACGAAATCGCCATCGCTTCGGATACGAAAAATTGTCTCGGTTCCTACGTTTTTCTTTGGGGACAAAAACAGGAACGCACGCCGACGTGGTATGGGATGTTCCTGCCGTCCGGCGAGGCAACGGAAACCGTGGATGTGATGCAGCATTTTTGGACGGGACGGTGGCCGGATTTCCGCAGCCCGCAATTGAAAGGTTTTTGGCTGGATGAAAAAACCGCCGGTCAGAATGTTCACCTCAGTGCCGGCCAGGGTTACGCGGCAAAAGTTTCGGCGCAATCACCCGCTGATGCGAAGCTAAATTATGTCTGGGAAATCATGGAAGAAAGCAGCGCGCAATCCACCGGCGGCGATGTTGAATCCGAGCCGCAGCGGCTGCTAGGTCTTGTTTCTCCGAACGCTCCCGGCGAGGCGCAGGTGAAGGCTCCGGAGAAGTCCGGCGCTTACCGCCTCTTCATCTACGTGCTCGACGGCCATGGCAAGGCCGCCTACGCGAACATTCCGTTTTTTGTGAACGCGAAGACCGCCGCGGTGGCCACGCAACCATGATGAATGGACAGCATGCCATCGGATGAAAAAACTTTTCCACGGCAGCAATCCGATCCGGTCCGGCACGGAAAAAACAGAAGGCCGGCAGGTCGTGTTGGCCGGCGAGGACTTTTATCGCATCTCGAATTGCGACCGGTTGCGTCCGTTCTTTTTGAGCATCGTGAGCAGCGCGGATCATTGGATGTTCATCTCCAGCAACGGCGCGCTCACCGCCGGCCGGCGCAATCCAGACCTCGCACTATTTCCCTATTACACCGACGATAAAATCCACGACGCGGCGGAAATCACCGGCCCCAAAACCATCCTCATCGTTGAGCGCGGCGGCAAAAAACATCTGTGGGAACCATTCTCCGAACGTGGACGAGGGCTCTACCGAACACAGCGCAACCTCTACAAGAATTTTCGCGGCAACAAAATCATCTTTGAAGAAATCAATGACGACCTCGGCCTGACCTTCCGCCACGGCTGGGCCAGCAGCAAACAATTTGGCTGGGTGCGCCAATCATCACTGGCCAGTTCCGCTGCCGTCAAAGTGCGATTGGTGGATGGCATTCAAAACTTGTTGCCTTGCGGTATCGGAAGCCAGTTTCAACTGGAGAAAAGCACGCTGATTGACGCCTACAAAAAAAACGAGCTGCTCCCGGAATCCGGTCTGGGACTTTTTATGTTGAGTTCAATCCCCGTGGACCGGCCCGAGCCGTCAGAATCGCTGCGGGCCACCACGGTCTGGTCAGCCGGAATTGCCAGGCGCAACGTCTTGCTGTCTTCCGTCCAACTTGGAAATTTTCGCCAGGGCCTGCCGTTGAAAACCGAAACTGATGTCCGCGCGGAACGCGGCGCATACTTCGTCGAATCGGAATTTACTTTGCGCGCCGGGCAATCGCGCCAGTGGCTTATCGTCGCCGATGTGGATCAAGGTGCGTCGCAAGTCGCCAATCTTCGTAGCCTCTTGCGGTCGCCAGCGCAGTTGCAAAAAAAAGTCGAGGCCGACATCGCGCACGGCACCGACGAACTCTGGCGCATCGTGGCCCGCGCCGACGGATTGCAGAAATCGGCGCGTCCGCTCGGCGACGCCCGCCATTTCAACAACGTCCTCTTCAACGTCATGCGCGGTGGGGTATTTTTTGACGGCTACCAGATTGATGCCGCCGATTTATTTTTGTTTGTCCGTCACGCGAATTCAGTCGTCGCCGCGCGGCACGGCGTATTTTTCCGCAAGCTCGGCAAGACAGCTTCGCGCACCCGCGTGCTCACCCTCGCTTGCGAATCCGCCGACGCGAATCTCGAACGGCTTTGCCAGGAATATCTGCCGCTCACATTCAGCCGCCGACATGGCGACCCCAGCCGCCCGTGGAACCGTTTTTCCATCGCCACGCGCGGCATGGATGGCCAGCGGGTTTTGAATTACGAGGGCAACTGGCGCGACATTTTTCAAAACTGGGAGGCGCTGGCGGTTTCCTTTCCGGGCTTCGTCTCCGGCATGGTCTGCAAGTTCGTGAACGCCTCGACGGCGGACGGCTACAATCCTTACCGCATCACGCGTGACGGGTTTGATTGGGAGGTGCATGAACCGCACGACCCGTGGTCGCACATCGGCTACTGGGGCGATCATCAAATTATTTATCTGTTGAAGCTGCTGGAAATTCTGGAGCGGCACGAGCCAGCGGTGCTGCGCGATTTTCTGACGCGGGATATTTTTTCCTTTGCCAATGTTCCCTACAAAATAAAACCCTACGCGCAACTACTGGAAAATCCGCGCGACACGGTGGATTTTGATTCCGCGCTGGATCAGCTCACGCGCGCGCGCGTCGGCAAAATTGGCGCGGATGGCAAACTGGTTTGGGACAAAAATGATCGCGTGCGCCATGTCAATCTCACCGAAAAGCTGCTCATTCCGCTGCTGGCGAAA
>JBKJOA010000009.1:0-9316 GCA_046593365.1 Limisphaerales bacterium | reverse complement strand
CGCCGGTTTTGCGGTTCTCGCTGGCTCCACAGTCGCCAATACTGGTACGACGCAGGTAACCGGCGATCTTGGCGTTAGTCCGGGAACTGCGATTACTGGCTTTCCACCGGGCACCGTGACTGGCGCAATACACACAAACGACACCGCGGCAGCCCAAGCGCAGACCGATCTGACCACTGCATTTAACGATGCTGCTGGGCGAACGGTAGGCGCTATCAGCAAATCCGGAAACCTAGGTGGACAAACTCTAGCGCCAGGTCTTTACAAATCGACATCCTCGCTTTCAATATCGTCAGGGGATCTCACTCTTGATGCGCAGGGCAACTCGGACGCAGTCTGGATTTTTCAGATCGCTTCGACCCTAACGACGAGCGCAGGTCGGCAAGTTATTCTCAGCGGCGGAGCCAAGGCTTCCAATGTCTTTTGGCAGGTTGGATCTTCCGCGACCTTAGGAACGACCACTGTATTCAAGGGAACCATTATGGCAGATCAATCAATCACGCTGAACACGGGCGCAACCCTGGACGGCAGAGCATTGGCAAGAATTGCTGCGGTCACATTGGATGGCAATACGGTGACAATTCCTGCTCCTTAAGGGTTTCGCATAACGAAACGCAACTGGTTCAGCGCGAGCTGAACCAGTTTTTTCTTTTGGAGACCTTGCGATCCCTCTATCGTGCCTTCTCCCTCCATTTCAGTGAAGCATTGGGGATTACTCGTTTAGAGGATTTTCCCAATAGCCATAGGAAATTCACCGCTAACACGAGACTGGTGACGCCTGATTGTGAAATTCCTCCGGAAATCTAATGGTTACAAAAGGAGACTCGCTATGACGAAAGCATTAGCAATTTTATTTTTCCTGGTGGCAGCACCGCTCGTCAGTGAAGGTGCATGGCGTCCTGACACCAAACTTTTGGATGGAGTTTGCCATATCGAATCAAGCGGTGGCCTTTCCGTTTACGGCGATGGAGGCCGTTCTTTGGGGCATTTCCAGTTTCAGAAAGCCGCGTGGTCAGACGTTTCCGACTGGCGCAGAAAGCGCAATCAAACGACTTACGATTATCGCCAAAGTGTTTTCAATCCTCGAATCAGCCGCCTTTACGCGGCCGATTATCTCACCATCCTTCATGGCCGACTCAAGCAGCAATACAAACGGGAGCCATCAACAGCAGAAATTTACGCGGCCTACAACATGGGTATGACTAGTTTTCGTAAATGCAATTACAGCCTGGCAAGGGTCAACAAAACCACAGAAGCCCGGTGTAAATTGTTAGTAGCGTTGACTAACTAGAACACAAAACGGCCTGCTCAATCCTGAGTCTCTTGTCAGCAGTTTTACCCAAGAAAAAAAGTGCGCACCCCCGATGGTTAAGGTTTTCCCGCCCCTCTAATCTGTATTCAGATTTAAACAAATAATACAAGGAGATCAGTATGGCCAAAGCTGTTTTTTGCATCGCTACGAGTGAGTTTCAAGCGGAATCAATCGTCAACGAATTGAAGGTCGCGGGGTTTGCCGACAACGATATTTCCGTTTTATTTCCCGACAAAACCGGCACGAAAGATTTTGCCCACGAGCAGCACACAAAAGCCCCTGAAGGTGCGGTGACTGGTGCCAGCACAGGTGGTGTAGTAGGCGGCGCTCTGGGCTGGCTCGCCGGGATTGGCGCACTGGCAATTCCAGGAGTGGGTCCGTTTATCGCGGCAGGCCCAATCATGGCTGCTCTGGGCGGAGCTGCCGTGGGAGCCGCAGTGGGAGGCATTACCGGGGCTTTGGTCGGTATGGGAATTCCCGAATATGAGGCCAAACGATATGAAGGGAAAATCAAAGCGGGAAATATTTTGATTTCGGTTCATTCCGATAATAATGACGAAACCAAACGCGCCAAAGAAATTTTCCACCTGGCTGGAGCGCAAGACATCTCCACCAGCTCGGAAGCAGGGGTAAAAGAAGACAAGGTAGATCGTCGCGCCAATCGCGAGTAATCGAAAATTATTTAACACTCAAAACTAACCTCAATTAACGAAAGGACTATTATGCTTTGGACAATTATCGCGATCTTGCTGGTATTATGGCTGCTGGGGATCGTCACTTCCTACACCATGGGCGGGTTGATTCACATCCTTCTGGTTATTGCCATCGTGGTGCTTCTGGTGCGCATCATCAGCGGGAATCGCTCCGTGTAAGAACATTTTATGAACAAAGCCCTGGGAATCGCATTATTGGTGGCGGGCGTGTTGCTGCTTGTGTTTGGGATTAACGAGTCGCAATCCACCGCCTCCGAGGTATCAAGGATTTTTAGCAATTCTCCCACAGACCGTGCCATCTGGTTTCTTGTTGGTGGTGGCGTGGCTGCAGCCGTCGGGCTTTACATGCTCTGGGCCAAGCGCGCCTAGTTTCCCCTGGGTGCAAATAATGCGATCAGCGGAACAGAATGCTTTGGGAATTCTCTAAACCATTTTTAAAAAGGAATGCCGATTTTGCTTTAATAAAATTAACGCTCCTTGAATAGTCGCTGGGACGTTACTTCGTTGGAGAAACAGCGTTTGGACTGCTTTTGATGAACAATAAATCTGTAACGAAAAATACTATCACCCTGAAGGTTCACAAAATTCTAATCGTGGACGACCACCCGATCCTTCGGGAAGGTTTGGCGCAATTGATTAACCAGGAAAAAGACCTCCGTATCTGCGGCCAATTTGAAGAAGCGTCCAAGGCCTTCGATTCCATCGCCTCTCTAAAACCAGACCTCGCGCTGGTGGATATTTCTCTCAAAGGAAGCAGCGGTATCGAGTTGCTTAAAAACATCCGGACCAATTATTCCAAGATGTTCGTGCTTGTTCTCTCCATGCATGACGAATCGCTTTACGCGGAAAGAGTTTTGCGGGCGGGCGCGGCTGGTTACATTATGAAGCAAGAGGCTGCGGAGAAAGTCCTCGAAGCGATTCGTAAGGTTTTGAAGGGAGAGATTTATCTCAGTGAAAAAATGAGTGCAAAACTCATGCACCAACTTGTGGGTGGCCGCGCCACGGCAACCGGCTCGTTGATGGAGCGGTTGAGCGATCGAGAACTGGAGGTTTTTGGTTTAATTGGCCAGGGTCGCGGAACTCGCCAGATTGCCGAGCAATTGCATTTGAGTGTCAAAACAATTGAATCGCACCGGGCGCACATCAAAGAAAAACTCAGCTTGAAGAACGCCACTGAATTGGTTCATCGCGCCATTCAGATGCGAGGTGAATGATCAAAGCAGCAGCCCTCGCCTCAAGCTCATTTAAAACATCGCTTCTTTGCGCTCAATCATCAGATGGATTCCCATCCACCTCCACAATCGCCAGGCAGTTCCCCGGTTCGTTGAGATGAAATGTCTTTCGTTCTAGTGGAACTTTGGTTTGATACTCGGCGAATTCGGGCATGAATCCAAAAATCAAAATAGTTCTTTACGCAGTTTTAATTATTGCCGCGGCAATTTTTGCTGGTCTTTTTTATTCCAGTTACAAGAGCACACCTGCGGAATCGAGTGAAACCAATGCGCCTACGCGGATCACCTCGGAGGTGACAAACACAGCGCAAACCAACTTAAACGGTGTCACCAACGCTGCGACAAACTCCGTCGAGCAAGGGTTTACCAATCTGGCCGGGACCAATCCCGTTGCAAAGCCGAAGATTACTCAGACCGCCGTGCGCACTGCCGCCCAACCCATCAAAGGCAGAAGCGCCATGATTGGATATCTGAGTGCGTTTCTGGCGGTGGCGATTTTTCTAGGTCTGCTGATCGCACGCGACATTTCGGAGTTTTTTGGAAATCGCAGTGTTTCATTCCTGTTCAATGATGAGGGCGATGGAATAAAAAATCCCGAGTACGAAGAAGCGGAACAGGAATGGGCGAACGGTCACCATCTGGAAGCGGTTCGATTGATGCGCGAATACCTTGTGAAAAACCCACGCGAGCAAGGCGTCGCCCTGCGGATCGCGGAAATTTACGAAAAGGATTTAAAAAATAATCTCGCTGCTGCGCTCGAATACGAAGAAGTGTTAAAACATAAACTGGAGCCAGAACGTTGGGGTTGGGCGGCAATTCACCTTTGCAATTTGTACTCCAAAATGGGCAAAACGCCGGAAGCGGTCGCGTTGCTACACCGGATCGTCGATGAATTTGGACAAACTCCCGCAGCCGAGAAAGCGCGCAAAAGACTCGCCATGTTTGAAACGGTTGGCGAAGAAGCGCTCGACGGTGATTTGCCAGATTCCATTCAAACCGCGCCGCCCAAATCTTCTGAAGCGGAAGAAAAACCGGGTTCAGGATCAAACCTTCCGCCCGGCTTTCGCCCAAAAAAATAAATTAGGAGTCAAATTTTATTCCGCACATTAAACATCCTGCCTTCTACCGCTATGTCTGACACCTACATCCAAAAACTTTTCGCCGAGCGCATCGGCGGAAAACAATACGGCAAATCAACCGCCATTTATAAATTCGAGAAGATCAAGCGTGCCAAACGTGCCGCGCTCTCCGCGAATCCTGGAGCCGAAATCATCGACATGGGAGTTGGTGAGCCAGACGAAATGGCGTTCCCGGAGGTCGTCACAAAGTTGCACGAAGAAGCGCTCAAACCAGAAAATCGCGGTTACTCCGACAACGGCGATGGCGTCTTGAAAGCAGCGGGGGCGCGTTATCTGGAAAAAGTTTGTGGCGTGAAAGGAATCAATGCTGAGACAGAAGTCCTGCATTCGATCGGAAGCAAAGCCGCGCTCTCCATTTTACCGGCAGCGCTTATTAATCCCGGCGATTACGTTTTGATGACCACTCCCGGTTATCCGGTTTTCGGCACGCACGCGAAATATTACGGAGGACTCGTCCATAATTTGCCGCTCACTCAGCAAAATAATTTTCTTCCCGACCTCGATTCCATTCCGCAGGACATTCTGAGCAAAGCCAAAGTGCTTGTTCTCAATTATCCAAACAACCCAACCGGCGCGAGCGCCACGCCGGAGTTTTTTTCCAGGGTGGTCGCGTTGGCGAAACGCAACGAAATTGTGGTGATTCACGATGCTGCCTACGCGGCGTTGGTTTTCGAGGGAAAGCCGCTTAGTTTTCTGGCCACTCCGGGTGCAAAGGAGGTAGGCGTCGAACTTCATTCCGCGAGTAAAACATTTAACATGACCGGCTGGCGTTGCGGTTTCGTAGCTGGAAACGAACTACTGGTCAAAGCTTACGGCGATGTGAAAGACAACACCGATTCGGGGCAATTTCTCGCCATCCAACACGCGGCTGGATATTGCTTCGATCATCCGGAGATCACGGAACAGATTGCAGCGAAGTATTCTCGTCGGATGGATTCCCTCGTCGCGGTGTTGCGGCATTCTGGCTTTAATGCAAAAAAACCGCGCGGCTCGTTTTTTCTTTATGTCAAAGCACCGCAAGCGGCGTTGAAAAAGGATGGCTCACGTATTGAATTCAAAAATGGCGAAGAAGTTTCACAATGGTTGATCACGGAAAAATTAATTTCCACAGTTCCGTGGGATGAAGCGGGCTCAAACCTGCGCTTCAGTGTGACCTTCGTCGCAAAAAACGAAGCCGAGGAAAAACGTGTGCTGAAGGAGATCTCTAATCGCCTCAGCGATGTGACATTGGAGTTTTAGAAATCCCTTTAAAATAAACTCTCTAATCGTTGAGCTGAGGAACCATTGTGCAGCCGTCCGTCAGGTCATTTCCCAAAATCTCTTGGCGAACGCAGGCGAGGCTGTCCCACGTTTGGCGGCAAGATTCTGACTTCGAGAAGGATTTCTTCATCGGCTGCGGGTCGCATGGTCACGCGGGGAAATTTCATAGGTGCCGGGTCGAGCAATGGAAGCTTGTTCATGCCGGTTCTTAGGGGTGACTCGTAGCCGGTCGGGGCGAATTCGTCAAATTCACCTTTGAGCAAATGAACACTGACTTTTTTCCCCCATTGAAGTTCCGGGCCAGAGCGCGTTGGATTACCGTGACAATACCATTGCCATGCTCCAGTAATTTTTCGAGAAATTCTTAGAACGTGCTCACGCCGGTTCAATTCAATTTGCAGAAGATTTGTTAGACCCGTTCCGCAGCGAATTATAGCTCTATGACCGTCGTCCTCCAAACCTTGCACGCGCAGATTGGTTATCGGCTCAGTCAACCCAGGTTCGATCAAAATAGTTTCGCCGCCCGCGTGAATGACGAGTTGTCCTTTACTGACGCCAGCTAATAAATCGCCCGGTTTCCACGAAGTGCGCAGGTAAGCTTCGTCCACCGACGGAAATTGATACGAAAGCTTTTTCTCAACCGCTTTCGCCGGAAGGCTGGAGTCGAACCAGAGATAAGCGTAACCGCCCAATTCAAAAAGTAATTGCTCGCCGTGCGGTGTGATCGCGCGCGTTTTTTGAATCTGGCCGAGGCCGTGATCCCATTGCGCCAGATATTGAAAAATCGGCCGACGATACTCGCGGGCCAAAAACAATAATATCGGCGCGTAGTAATCCAACTGCCCGTAATACGGTTCAAGAATCACGTTCGCGTGGCTTTGTTCGTATCCCGGAAATTTCTCCGTCGCGATGGACGCCAGCGCGAGGTCGGCATTCATTTGCGTTTCAAATTTCTTGAAAAGATCGCATCCCGTCACACGTCGCAGCGCGTCGAGGAAAAAGATTCTCGATTGCATCGTCGATCCCCAAAACGTGCCCCCTTCGGTCTGTGCCCCGTCCGGCGCAAGTCCATTGGGCAACAGATGCTCCTCGAATTTTTTCACCGTTGCGTCCAGCCAGACTTGGGCTTTCGGCTCGTCTTCCAACAACGCGAGCGCAGCCACGCCAAACGAACTCCATTCAACGATGGCGTGATGCGTGTGGAAACCAGGTCCAGCAATGGTGAGTGTTTGGAAATATTTTTCGAAATATAAATCAGCGATCCTCACGAGTGTATCGCGAACTTCCTTTCGTTCGGCCTGGGTGAAACGGTCGTAAACAATATCGTAGCCAACGGCGAGGCCTTTGAGCAGTCGGGAGACGGCATACGCTTTTCCGCCGTCAGGCTCGCCGTCGGCTTCGCGTTTCCAGGCGCGGCAACTGGCGAGCACCCACTGGCGCGCGGCCTCGCCATAGATTTTTTTCCCGCTCAATGCGTAAGCGAACGACAAATGCTCGGTGATCGCGAGATCGCCCATGATTGCGTAAAAACGGTCATAAAGATTTTCGTAAACCGGGTCTGGCGAAACGGGCGCAATCCAATTCGCCCGTGGAGTTTTGGTCAGACACCAGTCGGCGGATTCAATTAGATTTTTGTGGATCTTCGCGTGAAACTGCTCGTGGCGTAACTGACGAAGCCGGGGCAAATCTTGCGAAGTGAAATAAAGCCGTGGATGAGCAAATTTGTCGGTGGGATTAGAGTCGCCGAATGCCAGCGAGATGAAAAAAAAATTCAGCGCGCAAAAAATCAGGAGTTTCATTTCAATCGTGCGTAGCTGTTTAACCCGCCTTTTTCCCAAACTTCAAGCGAAGCGCCAACTTGGAATCGGCTTTGCACTTTCCCCACGCCCAAAGCAGGTGCAAACCAGCGCTCCATTCAGTTGGCATTTCACGCTTCATGTGAAATCTCCGGGCTAGGCTTTCGCTTTCAGCCTGGTCTGATCGGCGATTGTGTCCAGATCGACAATGGCAGCGCGATCGCCCGCTTTTTTTACAAGATCGCAAATTAGTTCAATTGCTTTGAATTCGGGATCTTTGGCGTAGAGAACTGCCGGATGCGCGAGGAAATCATAGACGGCGCGGTTCTCAATCGCCCATTCGACGCCGAGGCGTACCGCCTTCAGAAAATCGTCGAGCTTCCATCTACCGTTGCGAAATGCGCCGATGTCACTGATCGGGCTCATTGGAATATCAATCAAGCCACTCGGATAAATAAATGGTTGCGCCTCTTTTTGCGCTCGCACGATGTCGTCGAAAGTTTCCTTTGTTGGAGATGATCCTGGAGTTCCGTAAGCGTGCGCTGGATATTTGCAACTAATCCATTTGAAGCCCAAATCCAAAAACATTTGCTGCACGTCGGGAGTCGGAATCAGGCCATCTGCAAAACCGCCGGGCGTTCGAAAGCCTGCTGGCTCAATCCCAAGTCGTGCTTTGATGGCTGCGCTGGCCATGCGAATATTTTCGCGGATAACTTCCTGCGGAGTTTTCCCTTCAACTAACCACGGCGCGCGTTTGAAGATGTATTGAACTTCATCCAGCGTCTTCGCCCGCACGAATACGTGATCGTAAGTGTGGTTTCCAATCCGATGGCTCATCGTCAAAATTTCTTTCAGCCAATCGACGTTCTCCTGCTCGAGCGCGCGGGCAACGAGAAAAAAATGAATGATGCCGCCGTGGGCCTTCACGCGTCGCGCCGCTTCGACTGCATATTTTTTCGTCTCTTGGTTGAGATTACCTTTTTCGTAATCCCAACGCTCGTCCTCCCAGTTCGGGAAATTTCGCGCCATTTCCAAATCAAGCGTAATGGCAATAAGTGCTTTATCAGATCCAGCAACTTTCTGCGGTTGGGCGTAGATGTTTTTCCCCAGCATCAAACCGCCACTTGCGACCGCTGTCGTAGCCAGAAACTTCCTTCGCGAAAGACGTTTCATATTCATTTCGCTGGTTGGTAACGAATCCATGAAATTTGGGTCACAAGTTGATTCAACGATGCGAATGAAATGTGCGCGCTGGTTGTGAATCGTGGCGTGGCAGCAGCGGGAAATGTGGCCAGCGTCGCGTCACCCACGAGAAAAACATTAAAATCTTTGGAAAGATTCTCGTAGCCTGCGCACGTTCGCGCATAACACATGTCGGTGGCATAACCGGTCAGCAGCACATGGCGAATTCCATTTTCCACGAGAAATTTTTTCAGCGCTGGATAACCTTCGCCATCGTAAATTATGACATCCGCAGGATCGAGATCAATGTCCGTCGTGACTGGAATGGGCAAATCCCAAAAACCTTTGGGATCATATTTTTCGCCCGCATCCAAACCGGGAAATTGTTTGAAATAATCCACGACCGGTTTGTCGTTCGATAATTTCAAGGAGCTTTGGAGTGGCTCACCGCGATAAACAAAGTTCGTTAGCTTCGTCTTTAATTCTTTCACTCCTTCAACGCGTTCGGCTTCGGTCGGTTTGCCACGAAGCGAGCGATATAGTTTTTTGCGAATCGGATCTTCCGTTCCAGGCAAACTGAACAAAACCAAAGGAACTTTTCCGCGCAAAGATTTCAAAAATGGATTGATGACGTTGTGCGTGTGCTTGGCGGCGAGGTGATTTTTCTGCGGCGTGCAAAAGT
>JBKJOA010000402.1:0-3177 GCA_046593365.1 Limisphaerales bacterium | reverse complement strand
GAAATTTTGCATCGCTGTAGAGACGTTTTGCCAGCAATTGATAGCCTTCGGTCAAGGGATGGCTGGCGTCCGCGTATAACACACTGGGCAGCGGCTCGGGAATACAGTGGGGAATTTGATTCCTAGAAAGCCACGCCTCAATTTCATTGTGGATTTTACGGTAAGCGGGGCGGTTCTGCTCGGCCATCAGGTGTTCGTTGAACGGCCCCAACACAACAAGCACATCGTTGTCGCGTTCGCGCAGGATTTCGATCACGCGCTGGAAAGCGTGCCATTGGAGTGATTGGTCCAAGACGACCCATTCGAAGTGAGTTGTCCCGGAGATGTTAGTGAACCACGGTTTGTGCCGCAGACTACGTGGGCCGCGTTGAGGATCGTCCTGAAGTTCCGTTGGAACGGTCAGCGTGATTTTGGAAAGTGGATTTCGATAGACGTTCGGATAGCGCGGCGGATCGCCACCTTCTTCAGCCAGCGTCCATTTCGGAATGCTCTGCTGTCCAAAATAAGCATTTTGCAGGTGGCTCACCCATTCAAAGAATGGAAAGTTGCGCTCCACAATTGCGTTAAGCCGCTCGCTGGCGTCCGCCCGGTAACAGGGAATCTGCGGGAAGAACTGCGGCACCAGGGCAGCGTGGTTGAACGACTCCTCCTTGTCCGTGCTCAGGTCCGCCTTGGGACTCGTCATCCAGAGAACGTTACAATGCAGAATCACTTTCTGGTGGTGCAGCGGCCGACCGTAGCAGCGGACCAGCCCTTCCAGTGCAAGCGGGAAAAGACCATTGACGCCAGCATTGACGAACAGGTTGGTGGCGGCGGCCTCCCGATTCAAAAAGTGGGACCAAGTGCCATCCGCCAAAACATATTCACCCCAAATCACGGAGTCGCCCAGCACGACGATGTTCGTCGGGGCAATCCGCTGAAGACGTCGTTCATAGAGCCAATAGTCTTTGCTCAAAGTGTAAGGAATGCGGTAATCCGGTCCGGTATCGAAACGTTCCAGTTTCTTCCAAAGCCATGGTGTTAGCGTGAGAACCAGTAAGATGACACCACACGCCGCAACCCAATGTCTCGGGCGTAGCCGCACCTCATTAACGAACGGCAGTTCCGGGGTTTCAGTTTGTTTTAGTTGGGCCATTTCAAAATTGGAAATAGATAAACGCGCCGCCGCCGGAGGCGCAGAGACACATATACAATATCATGAATACAGCCACGCCGACCTTGACGATGTCTGTCTGGAGAAGCCCTCGTAAGCGCGACTCGTAGCAGAACTGGTAGAACCAGATCAACGCCACCAAGACTAGCATGAGCGAGGGAACTTTGGGATCGTGCCAGGTCGCCGTAAAGATGCGGTTCACAATGAGCAGCGCATCGCCCAACGAATTAGCCCGGAAAAAAATCCACGCAAAGCAAACGAAGATGAACACACCTATCTGCTTCACCAGTCGCGGGACTTGTTCACGATAGAAGACGGATCGTTCCAGTTCGCGGGTGATCATGACTCCCACCGCATGGAGAGTCCCCCAAATCACGAAGGTCCAATTCGCCCCATGCCAGATGCCGGAAATAAAGAAGGTGATGAAAAGATTACGATAAGTTTTGAATGCGCCGCCACGATTTCCTCCCAATGGAATATAAACGTAGTCCCGAAACCAGGAAGAAAGTCCAATGTGCCAGCGCGACCAAAAGTCACCGAGACCAGTGGCCAGGTAGGGATTGTTGAAGTTCAAAATCAAATTAAAGCCCATAAGCTTCGCCACGCCTCGGGCCATGTCGGTGTAGCCACTGAAGTCGAAGAAAATCTGCCAGGCGAAAGCAAACGTCGCCAGCATCAGCGCCGGGGCGTCGAAGGCCGTGGGATTATCATAGACCCGTTCGACATAAAACGAGAGGTAGTTGGCGAGCGCGAGTTTCTTGAACAGACCGACGAGGAAGAGCGATGCGCCGTCGGTGAAATTCTGGAGGCGCACCGGAGGGAATTGGTGAAACTGGGGCAGGAGATGTTTGGCGCGTTCAATCGGCCCTGCCATCAGTTGCGGAAAGAAACAGACGAAGGTGGAGAAGCGCACAAAGTTGCGTTCCCGCTGCACGTTCCCCAGGTAGAAATCAATCGTGTAACTCAACGACTGGAAGGTGAAAAATGAGATGCCCACGGGCAGCAAATATTCGAAGCCGAAAGGCATGAGCGTGGACGGATCAGATAACTTTACCGAGACGTGGAGCGAGGAAAATACCGCGTTCAAGTTCTCAACGACAAAGCGGGCGTATTTGAAGAAAAGCAGGAGGGCGAGATTGTTGACGACGCTGATGAGCAGCCAGATTCGGCGACTGCCATAGAGCGCGCCAATCGCCATTAATAGCAAAATCAGGCTAAACGCCGCCATGGTTGGCCGCAGCGTTTGTGGTCCGACCAAAGCCATAGCCAGGCTACCCAAAGTCGCGGTGGCGGAAACGACAAAGGCAACTTTGAGCGTGCGGTCATCGAACCGCAACCGAGTCAGGCGGGCGAGCACATCGCTCTTTTGTCCCGTGCGCGGACAGTGATCCATCAACGCCACCAGACAGAAATCAAGCAAGGTGGAATAGACCACGAGAATGAGGTAATAGGGATTCCACCAGCCGTAAAAAAAATAGGAAGCCACCGTGAGCCAAGGCAGCCACAGCCGGGTTTTTCGCAACGCGTAAAACACCGGCAGGACAATCAACATGAAGACCAGAAAAGGCCAGGTGTGGAAAAGCATGTCGTGTGGTCCTGGTTAGTTCGTCACACGCGGCAAAGCGTCACTTGGTTTCACTTTTCAAGGCCTTGATTTCTTCTGTCGTCGCTCGCCGCACACAACGGAACCCACAGTAATCGGTGGAGAAACAAGCGTCGCTGTCCCCGGTCTTTTCCCCTTGCCGGGCGGTGGCGCGACAGGCATCCGGACTGGACTTCCAACTGCCGCCGCGGATCACGCGCTTAACATCCTTGCCGTGATTCGCCGGGCCGTGTGGATCAACCGCTGGACTCTCCTTGTAATAGGTCGCGCTGTAAATGTCTTCGCACCACTCGGAGACGTTGCCGTAAAGGTCGTAGAGTCCCCAGCGATTCGGCTTCTTCTGGCCCGCCGGGTGGGTCTTCTGGTCGGCGTTGGCGGCAAACCATGCGTATTGCCGCAGTTTATCTTGTTGGCCGAAATC
>JBKJOA010000369.1:0-3545 GCA_046593365.1 Limisphaerales bacterium | reverse complement strand
CAAGCATGGAGTCGGAAAAACTTGGGCGATGGTTCGCTCTTAACATTGGGAATTGTATAATTGCGAATACTGGCGTCGCCAAAAAGCCCGCCATTCAGACTGGTCCAAGCCACGGGCGGCGTCAGATTGGTGGTTTGCTGTAAAAGGACATTTTGATTTCCGCCCCAAGCGATATACAAGTCAGTGCTATTGGTGATGGAGACGGTCATGGTCAGCGGCACAGGGGTTACATGCGGCCAACCGCCCTCTACCCGGAGTTGATCCAGAATTATTCCACCCGGGCCTTCGGTGGCAGAGGTTTGATGAATTACAATCTGGCCGACCCCGGTGAGCAGATCGTTGCCAGCCGTGGCCGTCAGGGTGGGAGTTGGACGATTCGCATCCGTTACGCCGTAAGTGGACGGAGCAGGATTGATCCACAATAGCGTATCCAAGTTGGCCGACGGGTTATTCGGGTCAAATACTGCATATTTACAGACCACAAAATTAGTTTGCTCCACTAAATAAGCGTTCCCGTCCCAAACAACATCTCCACCCGCTCCGGAAGTTTTTGCCACGCCAATGTTGTAACTATTCGCGGCTCCCAGAATGTCCTTACGAAGATACAATAACCCACCATAATTCGTCTGGGTTGATCTCGAAAAACCGGCAATGAAGCCCCCGTTGGTCGTCATGGAACCCAAAGCGGTGACTTTGAAAGCCAGCGAATAAAAGTAAGTGCCGGGTTGCTCTCCGCCCAACAGGTTTGTCAGGGCATGACGCACTTCCATCGCTCCGCCCCCAAAGGCCAGGCTATTTCCATCGGCAGCAGGCATCAAACCCGGCGTGACCAAAGTTCCAGATTGGATGACCGGGCTGGTGCCGGAAGAGAGCACCCATCCTCCCTGACCGGCCAGTGCAGAAGCGGGAGGGTAAGCAAAGGCTTCGTAAAACTGAAGTGCTTTGGCCTGAGTTACAACAGAGCAGAGAGCGAAGATGACGAAAATATTTCTCATAGGTTTTTTCGAGTGGACGAGAGAATCATTCGTGCATAGTAAAATTTTGTCAAGGTAGGAACTTGGAAAATCTTCGATCCTGTGATTTCTTCCGTCCTTGTGTTTCACCCGACGTTGAACAAACTGTCGCCATTGAACACCCTCTCGCCCCAGAGAAAAGATGCGAAACGATATTGTCTTTCGCTCTTGGCGGGGATGATGTTGGCGCTGGCCTTCCCGAAGTTTGAAATGGCATGGCTCGGCTGGTTGGCACCGGGGCTTATCTTGCTTGCTGCTTTGAGCCAGCCCGGAAAAAAAGTTTGCGCGTTTGGTTACGTGGCGGGTCTGGCGCAATACCTCGTCCCTTTTTACTGGCTGCTCCTGATTCCGAAACGCGCCGAAGCCGTGCTCACCTGGTTGGTCGTGGGCGGCTTCATGGCGCTTTACACCGCTGCATGGACATGGGTTTGTTGCCGACTCGCACCCGTCTCTCGGGAAAAAATGCCCGGGAATTGGGCGCATTTGGCGGATCAACTAGCCGCCGCGTCGTGGAGGCAAAGGGCGTTCTGGGCATTCGCTTGTGCTGCGGCATGGGTGGCGATGGAGATGGGCATCGCGCGAATCCTGACTGGGTTCCCGTATTCACTGGGCGTTTCTCAATTTAAAATTCTTCCCTTGATCCAGATTGCTTCGCTAACCGGCGTTTACGGCGTATCATTTCTGATCGTTTGGATTTCCGTTTCGCTGGTGATCGCGACGATGGTTGCTTTCCGTCACCCCAAATTGTGTCGGCTTTGGCTGGGTCAACTCGCTTTACCGATCGGTGCGTTGGCAGCGGTTTTAATTTTTGGGTTCAAACAATTGAGGCACGAACATCCTCCGGGCCGGGAGCTAAAAATTGCGTTGGTTCAACCCGCCATTCCACAGTTCGTCATTTGGGACCCGTCCGAGAAAACCAATCGCTTCAATAAACTAGTTCAACTTTCCCAAACCGCATTGGCCGAGCAACCGGATCTATTGGTCTGGCCGGAAGCAGCGTTGCCGGACTTCATGACCCGATTCAATTCGACCATCCATAACGCGGTCACCAACCTTGTCCTGCCCCACAAAACCTGGATGATTTTTGGCGCAAATGATTTTCGGGCGAGAGAAAACTCGGGCAACCCTCCAAAGGTCGATTGGTTCAACAGTAGTTTTCTCATTGCGCCGACTGGTGAACCGATTGCCCGCTACCATAAACGGCACCTCGTCATGTTTGGAGAATACATGCCACTGAGTCGATGGTTCCCTTTCCTGAACAAATTTCGTTCCATCGACCGTGGTTTTCAAGCAGGGGACGGCCCAGTCCCGTTCCATTTAACTAAACCCAGAGTTAAAATTTCTGTGCTGATTTGTTCCGAGGATGTTTTTCCGCATCTGGTCCGGGAATATGTGGATGATGAGACGGATTTTCTGCTGAATCTCACCAACGATGGATGGTTCGGCAACAGTGCCGCGCAATGGCAACATGCGGTCGATGCCCTCTTTCGCGCCATAGAAAATGGCCTGCCCCTCGTTCGTTGCACGAACAACGGGTTGACATGCTGGATCGATTCCCGAGGCCGTTTGCACGCGGTTTATTTTCCAGGAACGAAAGACATCTACGGCGCGGGTTTTAAAATGGTGAAGATTCCATTGCTGACTGATGGAGAGAAGCGCTTGCCCACCTTCTACCATCGACACGGCGATTGGTTTGGGTGGAGTTGCGTGGTGCTGACGGTCATAATGTTGTTAAGACAATTTCTCCAGCGAGACCCTAAATCCCGCCTACAGTCTGTTCGCTAGAGTGCAACACCAACGGCTCAATTTTTCTTTTGGAATTATGCGTTTGACAAACCATCCTGCCAAGCGGCCAAAAGCGGCGCTAAAGTCACCGCCGCACTCGCCCGCACAACGACCGCACCGGCATTGGTTGTTTGTGAACAGCCTAATCCCATTTTCTTTCGTCACGCACCTTGATTTCTGTATTTTCCATGTCACTCTGTCTGCGTTGCTTTTGGGGGCGTACTGGTTTCGACTTTGAAAATACGCCAGAGGCGGCATGCCGAGGATGGTTCGTTGGCCTCGTTAATCACTCGAACCAAAAATAACTGCTAACGAAGAATTAGCCCTCGCGGCCTAAGGCCACGACGTTCACCGCCGCACACCTGCTCAGGTGGATGAACGATGCAGCAGGTTAGGTCGGCGGCGGAGATCGCGCGTCGTTGGCCGAAATATTTACATGCGGACTACGTTTCCGGTTTCGTGTCAGAGCGCTACCCGGCGACCGACAACTCTCTTCTGACTAAGCATGTAGTCGCGGCTGGTTTGTTTGCCTAGGACGCGGGTTCAACTCCCGCCGCCTCCACAATTTTAGAGTTGCATCAGAAATGCTCGACGAGTTGCGAACAGCGACAGAGGTTTCAGCCAATAAATTCCACGGTTTTTTGAACGAAACGGTTAAGGTCTGAAAATGCAGGAAATAACAAATTGCATTAAATTCCATTCACTTGTTAAGGAGAAATCATACTTCGATTTTAAATCTTTTAATCA
>JBKJOA010000123.1:0-13556 GCA_046593365.1 Limisphaerales bacterium | reverse complement strand
AAAGCGTCCTGATGCGATGAAACGGGCGCTGACTAGCCCAACACCAAGAATAGAACCTCCGACGAGTAAAAGAAGTAGCCAGACAAGTTGTCGCGAAGAAATGGAAAGTGGGTAATTCATGGGTGATTTCATAGGCTCAATTCCCTTTCTACTGTGAGTGCTTTTTTGTTCTGCCCGTCGCCGAATAAAATTCTTTTGCCAAAATTAGCCGCAGTTCGGAAGCGAGTGGCGCGGCCATCAGCACGAGCGCTACTCCAAAGAGTGCCCACTTAAAATCTGTTGGTAAAAGTGTTCGCAATGCCGTTTCACCTTTTGCGGCAACGTGCAGCGCATCAGCCATGAAAACGTAAAGCGCGATAAACATCCCAACCAAATTGAACATCCATGGAATCGCGGAAGAAATTAGAGGTTGGCGCGGCTGCTCAATTTGGCTGGCAAGCGTTCCCCACAGAATCATTAATAGGGCGATTGAGATGGGCGCTAAAATCGGACCCCACCACGGCAAAGGCAGGAGAAAAAGAACGTCCCAATCAAGCAGTGAATTTGGCCAAGGGCAAAGATCTCTGAGAAAAACGTAATAAAATATATCCCATGTGCCAAACGCAATTGCTGCATAACCCAAACGACTGCGCCAACTTTTTCCTGCAAGCATGCCGACGGTAAACAACATGACCAGCGTTGCGAATTCACGAATGAGTTCTGCTTTGGCGAGGCCGCCGAAAACTGGCAAGGGATTCGCTTGATACGGCTCAATCCGATCAATCATTGTTCGCAAGAAAAAGACAACGGCGGATTCCACCCACGCCATTGCGACTGCAAAGACAACTACAACAAACCAACGTTTTCGTTCGTTCATATTTTGTATTTCAACGCGTTAAGTTTGAACTATGTGAGCGGGCATCCATTTGGCGGTGATGGGAACGGACGACGATGCCCGTCTCACGGAATAAATAAATCGTTGGAGCTGTCGCCCAACTTCCCAAAAATATTCTGTTCGCGAGCCGCCAATCGCTTTGAGTCCGGGACTGTGATTCACCCAAAGCATCGTTGCTGCCGCATATCCCAAGAGCCGAAATTGCGTTCGCCACACTGCGCCGAAGATTCCTTTTGCAGAATCCGCTGAAACCAAACGGTCGCGGTGAAAGGCAACGTGACCCGCTTCGTCTCGCAAAATGAGTTCGCACATGCCGGCGAGCGGGGCGTCCGGCGAGTGATTTCGCAACACGCGATAATAAGCCGTACTGACAAGCTCGGTGAGCAGCAAAACTTGTAGTTCGAATCGAACGCCGAGTGCGCGGCGGCAAAGACAAAATGCGGTGAAGCTCCAGTGCGACGTGATATAGCGGCCATTAAATCTTTTTACCGCGCACCCGAGCAATCGTGCGTGTTCCGCTTCTTCGGCAAACCACAAATCGACGATGGTTCGCATTTCTTCAGTCTGATTGCGGAACCGGTGCGCGTCGTAGGCGATGAGTGAAGCCGGGCCACCGCCGTCGCCAAGGCGGAACTGTTCTACAGACTTGAGCAGTGGAGATAAAACTTTTGGCGGAATGTTTACAGGCAACGACCAATCCGGTTCAGGTCTGTTTTGTTTGTTGCGACTGAAGTGGGCGATCCATTTGGCGTAGTTCATAACGTTTAAATGGCTATTGGTTAAAAAAAACAGGCTGAAATGATTTTTCTCGCTGAGTTTTGGCGAATGCATGAATGCGCTTCTCAACCTCATCGATCATTCGATCGGGTGTGGAAGTTCCGGCGGTTATTCCAACTTTCTCGACGTTCGCGAACCATTTCATTTGCAAGTCGTCCGCAGTTTGCACGTGAAAGACGCGCACACAGAATCGTTCGCATGTCGTCACCAATTCACGCGTGTTGTTGCTCTGTGATCCTCCAATTACGATTACGACATCGCATTGTTTAGCGAGATTCACGGCGGCGGTCTGGCGATTTTTCGTTGGCTGACAAACTGTGTCGGTGAAGCGGATTTCAGATTGCGGGAATCGTTGTCGAATGAGTTCAACGAGATGACGAACTTTCTCAATCGGCTGCGTCGTTTGTGAAACAATTCCGAACCGCGAATGTTCCTGGAGTTTGGCGATGTCTGCTTCCGACAAAACCACATCATATTCAGTCAAATCGCCTGTCATGCCGCGCACTTCGATATGATCCGCTTTGCCAATAATGATCGGATGAAATCCGGCGCTGGCTAATTTCGCGAGCGAACGATGGGCGAAATGCACCAGCGGACAAGTCGCTTCGAGGACGGTGTGTTTTTGCTCTTTCAATCTGCTCAATGAACTTTGCGAAGTCCCGTGCGCCGTGATCATGACCCTCTCGGTGCGGATGGCGTTGGGCTGATCGGCGATTTGAATTCCGTGTTCGCGCAAACCGGCGAGAACCGTTTCGTTGTGAACCAGGTCGCCGAGAATTGTCAGCGGTTGTTCGTCAGCATGTTCCATTGCGAGGGCGATGGCGTCGCGAACGCCAAAGCACATGCCTAAATGTTCAGCTTGTAAAATTTTCATCGTAATTATAAATTAACTTTGTATTACAAAGTAAAAGAGCACAGTTCTTGAAATTTGTTCAAACATTTTCAAAATTATTTTACTGGCTTGGTTTGGCGAACGATCTGGTCGAGGAGATCGATGTAGGTGGCAAAGGCTTTTCGACCGGCCGCGGTCAAAGAGCAGGTCGTGAGAGGGCGGTTGTTCTGATAGCTCTTCGCAATCGAAACGTAGCCTGCTTCTTGAAGCGTACGGATGTGGGTGGTCAGATTTCCATCCGTCATCTCCAACGTGTCTCTCATCTCGGTAAAAGAAAGCTCAGGCGAAACAGCCAGCAACGACATGATGCCCATGCGCCCTTTCTCGTGGATGACACGATCTATCTGTAAAAAGGGTTCGGGATTCACGCTTCATTCTTCTGCGGTTCAGTGAAGAAAAGATAAATTCCAAATGCCAGGTGGATGATGCCGAAACAAATTCCCATCACGTTATGCGCCACTTCCGTCGTTTGGAGTTTTGTAATCAAGAAAAGCCCAAACAGGGTTGCCACCCCTAGAAAAACAAACATCCAACCAAATAATTTGATGCTTCTTTGCATGAAAAAACCGGCGGCGTGGAGTCCACAACCGTAAAATAACATCCAAATCGGTGGGAGAACCCAGCTCATTCCAGCGGGAACTAAACCGGGAATGAAAAATAATACGCTGACAGCCAGACCGACAAAAAAACCAGGCAGCAATCCCTTCCAAACGCGCCGAGTTGGCATGGACCAAAAAGGCTCCGATTCCTGCAAAGCTTGCCGACGCACCAGGAGCAAGGCGGTGACAAAAGCAATTAATGCCGTACCCATCCACAAGCTTGTAAAAGCGAAGTTGGTGTAAACCTCTATGAAACGCGAAACCAGAGAAGCAAGCAAACCAATCGCACCAGTCACGATCATGATCGGTGCCAGTGCTCGACGATAAATCGAAGAACGCTCCATCAAAGTACGAATTGTAAGCAGGTTTTCAGAGGCCCAATTATTTTCCATTTAATCGACTTTGTAATGCAAAGTTATAAAAGTCAATACTAAGAATAGCTGTCGCTTTGCGTCTTTTCTTCCGTGCTGGTGTTTATACCAGCACAGCCCTCATCACCTGCCCATGCACATCGGTCAACCGGAAGTCCCGACCGCCGAAGCGATACGAGAGCCGTTCGTGATCCAGGCCGAGCAAATGCAGCACCGTAGCCCAAAGGTCGTAGGTGGTGCAGACATCTTGCACGGCGTAATAGCCGAGATCATCCGTCGCACCGAGGACACTGCCGCCTTTCACGCCGCCGCCCGCCAACCAAAGACTGAAGCCGTACGG
This sequence comes from Limisphaerales bacterium, assembly GCA_046593365.1. Taxonomy (GTDB): domain Bacteria; phylum Verrucomicrobiota; class Verrucomicrobiia; order Limisphaerales; family CANJXF01; genus CANJXF01. Next base: position 9,703 of record JBKJOA010000123.1, on the reverse strand, counting down.
ATTATGATCGCGTCCATCGCTTCCCTGAGAGAACGGCGTGCGGCCAAATTCGCCGGTGAAAATAATCAATGTATCCTGCAAGAGTCCGCGCGATTTCAGATCGCGAATGAGTCCCGCCAGCGGTTGGTCCACTTGAAATGCCATTGCGCCGTGGCCCTCCTTGATCTTGCCGTGCTGATCCCACGGATTACCTGCTCCTCCTGCGCCAATGCCGCTGGAGATACAACTCAACTCCACAAACCGCACACCGCGCTCAATGAGCCGCCGCGCCACCAGACATTGCTTCGCGTAGGCAGCTTTGTTTTTGTCCGTCGATTCCAGGCCGTAGAGTTTTTTCGTCGCGTCAGTTTCACCCGTCAGATCGCAGAATTCCGGCACGGCGGTTTGCATGCGGTATGCGGTTTCGTAATTCCGGATCGCCGCGTCCACCTGTGGCTCCTGAGTCCTCTCGGAAAAGTGCCCGTCAAGTTCGCCGATGAAACCAAGCCGGCGTCGCTGCAGTTCATCGCGCTCGGCGGGTTTGATATTCGCCAGAGCGGGATCGCGGTCCACTTGCAGGAGGGATGCCTGAAATTGCGCGGGGAGATAGCCGCTGCTGAAAACTCCGACGCCACCGTGCGGGACAACGGCACCACCGCTCTGGAGTACCACGAAGCCGGGCAAGTTCTCGTTCTCGGAGCCAAGTCCGTAGCACGACCACGCACCCGCGCTGGGATGCCCCAGAAAAGGGAAGCCAGTGTGCATGACGTAATTACCTTGCGCGTGTTCGTTAACCCGAGTGGTCATGGAACGAATCACCGCGAGATCGTCCGCCACTTCCGCTAGATGTGGGAACAGATCGGTTATCTCAATTCCGCTTTTCCCGCGCGGCCGCGACTCCCAAGGGCTGGCCATAATATTGCCGTTCTCGTTGAACATGGTGGGATTGACCGGCACAGGCATGCGTTGGCCGTGACGTTTCTTCAACTCCGGCTTTGGGTCAAACGAGTCCAGATGTGACACCCCGCCACTCATGTAGGCAAAGATGACGTGCTTGGCCCGCGGCTTAAAATGCGGCAAACGCACCAGGCCATTGGAGGAAGTTGCGCCAAAAGTTTTATCGGACAACAGCGCTGACAACGCCAGTGATCCAAAGCCCAGCGAGCAACGCCGCAACATTTCGCGCCTGGTGAGGGATGCGACCGGTTGGTTATGCGGAAAGATGGACGGTTTCAACATACGGGCTTACCGAATGTAAATAAATTCCTTCAGATTAAACAACGACTGAGTAAAGTCGCGCCAGACAAGATTATCTTTACCCGCACCTTGTTCGCGTGCGAGGTCGGAGAGATAGGCACGGCTCCCAACCAGTTCCAGCTCGCTGGGCGGACGGGCAAACGCCGCTTCGAACATCCGGCGAATACGCGCATCCGCCTCCGGTTCGGTTTTCATCACCGATTCGGCCCATTGCACCGCCTGTTCGATCACGAAAGGATCATTCAGCAAGGCGAGTGACTGCGCGGGCACATTCGTTGTCTCCCGCCGACCCAGCGTGCTGAATGGTTTGGGCGCATCAAAAGCTTCCAGAAACGGGCTGAGAAAATTCCGGCGGACGGTCAAATAAAGGCTGCGGCGTCTTTGGTCGGCAGGCAACGCGAGCGCGTTCGCACCGGGACCAAACATCGTCGGATCAAGCCGTCCACTCACCGCGAGCAAACTGTCGCGGATGGACTCGGCTTCCAACCGCCGCACGCGGGCGTGGGAAAGTAATTCATTGGACGGATCAATTTCCCTCGCACGCCCCGACGCCTCATCCGATATCTGGTAGGCCCGCGTGGTGACGAGAAAACGAATCAACTCTTTCGGCGACCAACCCTGTTCAACAAAATGCGACGCGAGAAAATCGAGCAACTCGGGATGCGACGGTTTCTCTCCAAGCCGCCCGAAGTTATCAACTGTCACAACGAGGCCACGTCCAAAAAGGTGATGCCAGATGCGATTGACCAGCACGCGCGCGGTGAGTGGATTTGCTGCGTTGGCGATGTCATTCGCTAGTTCGAGTCGTCCGCTCAGTGGGGTCTTGTAAGGGTGGCTGGAAACAAACTGCAAATAGGCGCGTGGCACCGGCTCGATCGGTTTCAAGTGGTCGCCACGCGCCAAGAGCGGTGCGTCGTAGGCTGTGGCCTCTACCACACCGGGCGTGCGGCGTGGCACAGGAATGTCTGCTTCCAGCCTCCGATAGTCGGCCACAAACGCGGCCACCATTGGCATATCTTTGAGCGAACTTGGCAACAATCCGTCTCGCAGAAACGCGTCGAGAAACAGGCGTTGCTCCTCGCTCAACGAATCGTTGCGCCATGCCGCGACCGCTCCTATCAGTTGTTCACCAAGGCGTGTTGCCCATTCCTCCGCTGACTTCGGTGGCTCACCGCGCGTCACCAGCGTCAGCGATCCAATTTCCTCTTTCGGTGTCGTCTTGCCGTCATGAAAAACCACGCATTCAATGCCAAAGAACGAACGCCCACCTGCGCCCGCCGGAGAACGGTCACGCGACGTCACTTCATCGGCCGTCGCCAATTCCAGATATACCATTGAGCCTTTGCGATAGGCCGTATCAAGTCGCACCCACGATGGAACATCGCTGGTGAGGTTGGCTTGCGGAAAAATATTGCCCTGTCCTATTGGGTAGTTATCGGGAATAAGCCGAACGCGGGCACCCTTACCCCCAACCACGCGCACGCTGATGCTGTCGTTCGTGAGTTGGAAACGTTGCGAGGCAAACACGCCGTTGTGCTTTTGTGAGAGACGATGGCTGAACACGCCTGCGGGCAAGAGGCCGCTGAAAATGCGTTCCCCTTCAGGCTCGATGGCGAATTCTCCAGGCCGCGCAATGGCTTCGGGTGGATTGATTCCGTATTGAAACCATTGCTTCACTCCATCGCCGTTGAAATTCCACGCGGTTTTAAAAGTATCCGCGTTAAACTTCGTTCGTGCTGCAAGATCAATGTCCTGTTTATGCGCGAATGTTTGCCATGTGGTGACCAGGGATTCACCAGACTTGTCACGGAGTTGAAACCAAATATTCAATGGATGATTCTCATTTGTCGCCGCCGCACTAAAAGCCACCAGCTTTCGCGTTCGCGCCGCGTTGCGTTCAGAATAATCCGGAAATTGTTTCTCCAACGCGCCACGCTCACTAACGATCTCTGCCAGCAGAAGCTCCCGTTCAATACGTTGCTTCGGGGTGAGAGCCTGCGCGATGGCAGCCTGCGAAACCAGACCCGGACCCGCCTTGAACGACGCTAGAATTTCTTGCGGAGCCAGCGCGCTATCATAAAGCCGAGCCTCCTCGATCTCACCTGCGAAGAATGGATTTCCGCCGCCAGTGTGCCTCATGCCCAGGAGAACACGCGCCGACTTCACCTCGAAAGTGCGCAGCGTGGTGCCGTCGCCGGATGGAATGTAGGAAGCACCATAGGCCACGCCGTTGCGGAAAAGCGTAATGCTGTTATTTGTCTGATAGGTGATCGCGAGATGAACAAGATCACCCGGCGAAGCGATTTCGTCCGCGCCATTCAGGTTCTTGCTGCGACGAGAATTGTCGCTACCCACCATCCACTTGCGCGGTTCCTTTTCAGCAAAAACTATGGAGTCAAACACCACTCCGTCCTTCGACTCGACAGTCAACACACCCCCGCCGCGTTGTTCCAGGTTTGCGGGCGTGACCCAAGCCTCCAAGGTTTTTTCCCGAAGTGGACGTTCCAGAGGCGCGGTCTGGAGAAAAGCACTTTTGCCATCCACGATAAGTCGCCCGCCGCGAATTACCGCTCCGCCTTGAAGTTCACCGTGCAATCCGCCGAATGAATCGCGGGCATCGCCATCGAACATCCACGCGGCTATTGGCAATGCGGGAGTTTCGCTTGAGTTGGTGACGCCGCGCGTTCGCAGCACAGCGCTTCGGCCAACGTTGTCAATCGCGTCGATGCGTTTCCTAAATGCCGCGATGCGTGCCGTGAATTCGTCTCCAGAGATGGGCGCGAGATCATTTCCACCGTTCCGAAGCTGCGCCAGAAGATTTTCACGAAGCTGGCGCGCGGAATTTTCCCAAGCATCGGCAACACCGGTTTTGATGGAACGTTTTAACTTTTCCAGTTCATCCCGATGCACACGCAGCCGCTCCGGTACGTCGATAGTTAACTGCGTGGGACGGCAACTCGCGAAGATCCCGTAGAGCGCGTAGTAATCACGGTGGCTAATCGGATCAAACTTGTGGTCATGACAGCGCGCACACGAGATCGTGAGTCCTTGAAACGCCTTTGAGACAACATCAATCTGGCTGTCCACGGTCTTGACCTGCTCATCGAGCGTGTCCACTGGCTGAAAACCATGCTCAACGAGACGCAGATGCGTGAGGCCGAGCAACGATTCGTTAATTCCCTCGGCTGCGTTCCAACGCGGATTGGGCAGCAGGTCACCCGCAAGATGTTCTCGGATGAGCTGGTCCAAAGGCACGTCGGCATTGAAGGCGCGTATAAGATAATCGCGATAACGCCAGGCGTTGGGGATGTCCGGGTCACTCTCGCTACCATGCGTTTCGGCGAAACGAACCAAGTCCATCCAATGTCGGGCCCAGTGCTCCCCAAAGCGCAGGGAACCTAAGAGCCGCTCCACAACCTTCGCGTAGGCGTCGGTCGAAGTGTCATTAACAAATGCGCTAATCTCGTCCAGCGTGGGCGGCAGCCCGGTGAGCACAAAGGTGACACGGCGGATGAGCGTGCGCCGGTCAGCGGGTGCAGCGGGCTGAAGCCCGGACGCTTCGATCTTTGCGAGGAGAAAGCGATCCACCGGATGGGTGGACCAAGCGGCGTTCGTCACTACGGGCACGGCGGGTTTTTGTACCGGCTTGAAACTCCACCAGTTCTTGCGCGCAGCGAACGTCTCAGCCCAGGCGACGGCGTTCGTAGCCAAAACTATCGGCGGCTGGTCACGCGGATCGTCCGCGCCCTGATTCACCCATGTTATAAAATCCGCGATGGCAGAATCGGAGAGCTTGGGCCGATCCTTCGGCATGGTGGAGTCTGCGTTCTCATGCGTGATCGCTTTGATGAGCAGACTTTTCTTCGCTTCCCCAGGAATGAGTGCCGGACCGGAGTCGCCGCCCTTGAGCAACCCGTCGCGGAAATCCACGCGCAGCCCGCCCTTCTGCTTCTTGACGCCATGACACTCGTAGCATTCGTTAGCGAGCATCGGTCGGATGCGCTGCTCGAAAAAGTCCAACTGCGATGCGCTGGATGCAGTCGCTGCCGCACTGCTGCTTCGCACGACTGCAAAACAAGAAAACCACAAGATGGCAGCGACTCGCTTCATGACTTTCTATTCATTATGCAATCGAAAACATCATGCAGCTCTGGCGACCACCGCTGAGAACAAAAAGAGCGAATTCATACAAATCGACTTCACGCATAGCGAGGGATTTAACCGTTTAATTAAAAAAAAGAAACCCTGAAAACGCTCGGCAACGTTTGTTTTCAATTTACTCCTTGAAGACGTCGCCAATCGGTTCCACCGGGTTCGAAGGAGCCAGTCGCAGGTTCAGCCTGAAACCAATCAATTCGCAAAAATCGCTTCGCGCGTTTTTCCGTTAGAGGGGTGAGGCCCTGGAATTTTGTTTAACGAATCTCTGCTTAGAAAATCGTTCTGATTTATGAAGGATCCACTGGGCTGGTTTAGAGCAAGGGCAAAGGTGTGAATTAGTAACTGCGCGGCGTTTTTGGCGGAAAGCATTCGCCCGTTGGTTTTTGCATCTTTCAACGTTTGGAAAAAAGGAAATCGTCGATCGTGCGGAAAGCTGGCGATGAGTTCCTGCATGGGTGTATCGACCAAATAGGGTGCAATGCTGGCGAAATGCGTTTTCGGCCGTTCGGTCGAATACGCGTTGATTAACATATTGAGCGCCGCTTTGGATATGCAGTAAGGACTTACGCCTCGAAACGCCATAACGCTTGCTCCAGATGACATCGCAACGACCTGACGAATTTCCACGTTTAAGACAAACATTTCGTCCAGAAGAACTTTGTTCGCCCAGACGTTGACGTCCATCGCCTCAAAAAAATCGGGAAGTTCAAGTTCGTGCGTGTCACCGATTTTTCCGAGAACTCCAGCGTTTAAGATTACCAAATCCAGATGGCCAACTTTGTGCAACAACCGGGAAAGTGTTGGGAGAATTTTTTCAAAGCGGCGCAAGTCGAGCCTGGTGAACGTGAAATTTGGATACTTGATCAACCGTTCGGGAATTTGCCTGCTGATGCCGTAAACTTCGTGGCCGGCTTGCAGATAGGCCTTCGCCAAATAATAACCGATTCCCGAACTGACCCCGGTGATGAGAACTCTTTTTTTCATAGATCTTTTGGCGGTTGAATTTATGGCTCAAATACTCTTACCCGATAAAATTTTCGAAACTCATTGGTGAGCGGCTCCTGTATAACATTGGTGCGGTCGATGCTTGAAAAGAAGGGGCGGTTTTCAAAGGAGTCCAACACTTTCCAGGAAACCGGCGCATTCAAGTTTGTTGTCCCTTGCACTTCGAAACCCCGATTCGCTTTTTGAAAAAATGAGAGTTCAATCGCTGTTCCATTTTTTCGCCCTTCCACAATCCACCCGTCAGCGCCATTGGTTGGATTTCGACCCACCAAATATTCCAAATAGTTGGAAGAGCGGTCACCATCCGGGTCAGCTTGCGCAGCGGCATTGGGAGAATTGGTCGAGCCAAAATAGAACAACTGCCATTGGGCAAAAGTTTGGTATCCGGGTAAATCATTTGTGATCCACGCGCTTACCAAATTGATCGCTTCACTGTTTAATACGGTGGTGGCAAGTGGCGGCATGTGCGCGGAACCAAAATTGGAGATGCGGGTCAAGAGCATGGATTGATTCAGCGATCCAGGCTTGATCACGGCGTTGTTTGTGTTGCCCATGTTATTGAAGAGCGCACCGTTAAGGATGTTGGCCTGGGACAAGGGCGTCGTGATGCGCGCATCCCAGTAAGACTGAGCAGCCCCGCCCGGTTGATGACACTGCACGCAATTGGCGGCCAGGTAAGAGCGGACGCGATATTCGCGACTGATATTGGAATTTGTGGCGGAAACTAAAGCGGGCAACGTCTGAAGATTTGTCACATCCGAGCTGAAGTAACCCGCGTCGTTGAGCGCGTAAATTTGGTTGGTCACAATCCCGTAATTAAAATCCCGATTCAATTGCGGGGTGTTGAATCCGAGCGCGTATCCCGCCACCGGGGTGTGACAAGCCAGACATTCATTTCGACCTGGGTAATGCCACACCTGCGTGCGAATTGTTCCTCCGTCATTAATTAAAAAACTTTCGTCGGTTCCGCTGTCTGGCACCAAGACGGCATTGGTGGTGGAATTTCCCCAGCGATAAGTCAGGCCATAAACTCCCGTTTGGTTCCGCACGAGAAAGCGGGTTTCGATGCGACGCTCCGATTGCGGCATGCCATTAGTCATTTCCAAACCGAAGTGTTTGATCCAAACCGTGGTGGCCGGAAAATTCCAATTGCTTTCCGCGTTGAAACCAAAAACAAAATTGGTGTTGGGCAGCGAGAACCAACGCCTCTTCGTCCCGTTGTCCGACCAAAACGGAACATTTAAATCGTAGGGGATAATTCCCGGGTGCGCGCTTAGAGTGGCCAAGTCTGAAAAAGCTCCGGTGTCTGCCAGGGTGAGAGGAATATTTCCCGTGGAGAAATTCGTATAGTCCAGCCTCCAGATCTTGCCAGTCTCCATATCGGCCAGAAGAACGTCACCATTGCGGGGATCTGTGCCGAACCCGGCAATGCCGGCTTTACCCGTTAGTCTGGTGATTGGCGTTGTATTGGTTCCATCATAACGCAGCATCCAAATGTTTCCGCTGACGTAATCCGCAAAAATATAGGCTCCATACAAATCGGGAATTCTTTGGCCGCGATAAACCACGCCACCAATCACAGAGAAGCCTTGGTTGGTTCCATATCCGGTTCCATATTCGACGATTGGATTTATCAAAGTGGCCGCAGGCGGAGCGACGCCTTTTGGCCCGGTCAAAGTGCCCTCTCGATACGCCCATCCATAATTCCCTCCTTTGACAATCACATTAATTTCCTCCCGACCATGTTGTCCAACATCTCCTTCGTATAGACGTCCCGTTGCTGGATCAAAAGCAATGCGCCAGCAGTTGCGAAAGCCCACTGCGTAAAACTCGGTCCGGACGTTCGCAGGATTTACGGTGCTGCCATTAAAACTCGTTGGGCCAATAAATGGATTGTCCGCCGGGATCGCATAATTTGTGGTCGCCGCAGGATGAGAATTAGGCGGCAAGTTTCCCGGTTGCTTATCCACGTCGATGCGGAGAATGGCGGAGAAAAAATCTTTATCGATTCTCTGCGCGTTATTGTAATCATCGCCCGTTCCGCCATCTCCCTCGTCACCCGAAGCGCAATAAAGATAATTGTCCGGTCCAAACTTTAAGTCGTTCATGTTATGACCCGGGCCTTCGTCAAATTGTGTAATCAAAGGCAACTCTGATTTGGGCGACCCAAAATTCGGGTCGGTGGAAGCGGTCTGAAACCGGGCCAGACGATTATAGTTTTGCCAAACACCGCCGATATTTGTCCGCAGTGTATATGTTACATAGAAAAAGCGGTTGGTGGCATATCCTGGATGAAAAGCGACACTCGATAACCCTTCCACGTAGCCCATGTCATAATCTGCATAAACCTTGTTTGTAATGTCCAGGAACACGGTGCGGGTCGGGTTTGCGAGGTTCGTGATAACTATAATCCGCCCGAATCGTTCCACGACAAAAAGCCGGTTGGTTTCACCGGGGGCAACGGCGAAACCAACCGGCTTTTCAAAAACCAGACCGTTTAAGGAATCTGTTAGAGTGTAGGAAGGAACTGCGGACTGAGGGTTTTGGGGCATCTGCAATGTGGTATTTGCATTGCGAATAAATTGATGATTCCCCCGTGCGGAATTTACAGCGGCCAGCATCAGCAGCAGAAACATAAAGCTGTAAAATTTCATCGTAGCTACTCTTAAGAAACGTCACCATCTTGGAACGGTCAAATCTGATTGAACACTCAGGGTTCGTCCCGTACGGTTTGGAACGGAACAATATATTAACATTTTAGAATGCTACCAACGGAGATGTTGAGTTAGCACTTCTCTGTGTTTATTACGGAAAAGAAGTTGGTGGAGCCAGGATCGAACCCTCGACACATGACGAGTTTCTCTTGGAAAGCACAAGCCCTTATCGCTGCCAAGAATTACCAAGACGCTATCCAAGTGGGATACAATATTTGTCTGTGTTGTTTGTGATCGTCACAACCGCTTGATTAAGCCAATGATTCGGGCCACTTGCTTTTTGCGAAGCAACGTCGTGACATCGAACCGAGCGGGGTGGAAGTTGCAACGAAGAAAAAGCCACCGGGGAAAATTTTAAACCCAGTGGCTCAAACCAAACATACTAGCTGATTTGAGAATAGCTGGATTGATGCCAAGACTTATTAAAGAGGGAAATCGCCCGGGAAAAAATTGAATCCAATTATGAACCAGGCCAAAGGGAGGCCAAAACGAAAGCGCCTTTGGGAGTTATTCGGAAATCGCAATTCTCAGAGGTGGAAATTGGTGGCTGGAACTGGAATCGAACCAGCGACACAAGGATTTTCAGTCCT
>JBKJOA010000098.1:0-2637 GCA_046593365.1 Limisphaerales bacterium | reverse complement strand
CTTTTTCCTCAACAACATGTTCGTTAAACCATAAACCTAAAGGGACTCCTATGACAAAAACAGCAAGGACGGTAATCGTAACCGCAGCGATGGCAGGAATGCTCACTGGAACCGTGGCTTTGACCACCGGTTGCCACACCGACAGAGGTCACGGTTCTCATGATGGAACCATGAACCGCCACGACTGCAAAGGGGCCAATGCCTGCAAAGGATTGGGCGGCTGCAAGACCGCCACTCACGCCTGCAAAGGTCAGAACAGTTGCAAAGGTCAGGGCGGCTGCAAAAGCTAAGGAAAAGAATCATTCTTTTCGAGAGATCGAGGCGTCAATCGCTTCGATCTCCTTTTTTTAAATCGCAGGGTTTGTTATGCCCGCCAATAAATTTAACGGCTTCACCGATTATGGAATCGGTATTGGCCTGCGCGTGCCGCATTACGATCATATCCTCACTCGAAAACCGGTGGTGGACTGGTTTGAAATTATCTCGGAAAACTTCATGGTCGATGGCGGGCGACCCTTGCGCATCCTCGATCAAATTCTGGAGCAATACCTCGTCGTGCAGCATGGCGTCTCCATGTATTTTGGTTCTGCGGAGCCATTGAATCGCGAGCACATGAGAAAACTCAAGCGACTCGTCCAGCGCACCAATACGCCGTGGCTTTCCGATCATCTCTGCTGGGGAAGTGTGGATGGCCGCTACACACACGATCTATTGCCAATGCCTTATACGTTCGGCGCGGCGAAAGTTACCGCGCAAAAAATTCGCGAAGCGCGCGATTTTTTGGAAGTGCCGATTGCGGTGGAAAATGTCAGCAGCTACGCGGAGTTCCACGCTTCGGAAATGAGTGAGTGGGAGTTTTTGTCGGAAGTGGTCGAGCGGGCCGATTGCGGAATCCTATTGGACGTGAACAATATTTATGTCTCCTCGCGCAACCACGGTTTTGATCCGTTCGATTACTTAAACAACGTTCCGGCGGAACGCGTCGCGCAAATTCATATCGCCGGACATTCGAAGTTCGAGAAATATATTTTAGATACGCACGATCATCCGGTGATTGATCCGGTCTGGAAACTTTACGCCCACGCCAATAAACTCGCTGGCTCGACCGCGACGCTCCTGGAGTGGGACGACCGTTTGCCCTCCTTCGACGAGGTTCATCATGAAGCGCTCAAAGCCAACAAATTTCTCAAGCAACTCGAACAAAAACCGGTCGCAGCCTAGCGCGAGCGAGCGGAACACGCTGACCGAATTGCAACGTCTCATGGCGAGCGCCGTCATGCGCCGACTCACTCCCTCGGAGGAAATGCAGAAAAAATGGAGCGATGGACGCTCGACGCAAAGTGTGGTGGGAGAGTTCATCAAACCCAATGATCGGCTCACCTCTTTTGAGCGATTGGAAATTTACAATCGTCAATATTGGAATCGCATCCTTGAATGTTTTTACAACGATTATCCCGGCTTACAAATATTGCTCGGTGAAAAAAAGTTCCGGCAACTCGCCATCGCCTATCTTGACCAGTTTCCTTCGCAATGCTTCACCATGCGCAATCTCGGTCGGTCGCTCGAAATTTTTTTGCGCGCCGAACCACAACACGCCAAACCTACTGAGCAACTGGCCCTCGACATGGCACGATTGGAATGGGCGCACGTCGAGGCGTTTGACGCGGAGGCGAAACCGGTTCTCGCGGCTGACGATTTGCTTGGCCCCGATGCCTCCAAATTCCAGTTAACCATCCAACCATATCTTTCTCTCTTGGCGTTGGAGTACGCCGTCGATGAATTTCTGCTTTCGTTGAAAAAAGACGGCGACACTTTGCGAAGCGAGGCGAGCAATGCGGTCACGGAACAGCGCCGCACCTCCGTGAAAAAGCTCAACAAACCCAAACGGAAAAAAATCTTTCTTGCCGTTCACCGCATGGACGATTGCGTCTGGTACAAACGAATTGACGCTGATGAATTCAAGATTCTCTGCGCCCTGCGCGATGGCTCGACTCTCGAAAATGCCTGTGCCGAGGCGATTGATCCCGCAGCGCGTTCCGTCGAAGAATGGTCATCACTCATTCGCCAATGGTTTCAAAACTGGACTTCGCTCGGCTGGTTTTGCCGACTTGAATAATGAGCCAACACGGTTTCAAAAATACAGGCGCGGAGTTCAGCCAGATTCAGTGAAATGAAACGCCCTCCCTCACCCAGTCCCTCTCTCCAAAGAAGAGGGAGAATCAATTTCCGTCTCACTGAAACACGAGTGGCTGGATTAACCGCAGATTCATCCAAAAAAACTGAAACGCCCAATGGCTTTTCCCTCCTCTCGAGGGAGAGGGCAAATAACCTTCTAACTCGATTTCTCTTGGCGCTGCTTTTTTTGCTCGGAACACCAAACCTACCAGCCGCCGAAAACACTAACGCCCTTCACTGGGAGAAATGGTCTGATGAAGTTTTTGCCCGCGCTAAAAAGGAAAACCGTTTCATCCTGCTCGATCTGGAAGCGGTCTGGTGCCACTGGTGTCATGTGATGGAAGAGAAGACCTATTCCAATCCAGAAGTCATCCGGCTGCTCAAATCAAAATACATCTGCGTGCGCGTTGATCAGGATGCGCGGCCTGATCTTTCCAATCGCTATGAAGATTACGGCTGGCC
>JBKJOA010000061.1:0-10328 GCA_046593365.1 Limisphaerales bacterium | reverse complement strand
CTCCTCTTGTGGCTCAAAGAAAAATACAACGCGGAAGTCGTCGCGTTCTGCGCGGACATCGGTCAGGAAGAAGAACTCAAAGGTCTCGACAAAAAGGCGATGAAAACTGGCGCGTCTAAACTTTACATCGACGACCTCAGTGAAGAATTCGCGCGCGATTTTATTTTTCCGATGATTCAGGCCGGCGCGATTTACGAGGGACAATATTTTCTCGGCACCAGCATCGCGCGACCGCTCATCGCCAAGCGCATGATTGAAATTGCGCGCAAAGAAAAAGCCGACGCCATCGCTCACGGCGCCACCGGCAAAGGCAACGACCAGGTTCGTTTTGAACTCACTGCCGCCGCGCTCGCGCCGGAATTGCAAATCATCGCTCCGTGGCGCGACGAACGTTTTCGCAAAGATTTTCCCGGTCGCCAGGAGATGATTGATTATTGCGCCGCGCACAAAATTCCCGTGCAAGCCAGCGCCAAGAAACCGTATTCGATGGACCGCAATCTTCTCCACATTTCCTACGAAGCCGGGATTCTCGAAGACCCGTGGTTCGACGCGAGCGACGCGAAATATCGCGGCTACTTCAACACGCTTTCCGTGTTTCCCGAAGACGCGCCGAACAAAGCCGAATACGTCACGCTCGATTTCGTGAAAGGCAATTGCGTCGCGGTGAATGGCAAAAAATTAAATCCGCTCGGCGTGATGCAAACCTTGAACAAGCTCGGCGGCAAACATGGCGTGGGCCGCGTTGACCTCGTGGAAAATCGTTTTGTCGGAATGAAATCGCGCGGCGTTTACGAAACGCCCGGCGGCAGCATTTTGCATTTTGCGCATCGCCAGATGGAAAGCATCACGATGGACCGCGAAGTCATGCACCTGCGCGATTCGCTCATCCCGAAATATTCCACGCTCGTTTACAACGGATTTTGGTTCGCGCCGGAACGGCTCGCGTTGCAATCGCTCGTGACCGAGAGCCAGAAGGACGTGACCGGCACCGTGCGCGTGAAACTTTACAAGGGCAACATCATCTGCGCCGGACGCAAATCGCCGGTGAGCCTCTACAACCCGCAAATCGCCACAATGGAAGCCGACCCGACCAAAGCGTACAACCAGGACGACGCGACAGGATTTATTCGGTTGAATGGATTGCGCCTGAAAGTCGCGGCGCAGGTGCATGGCGGGAAGAAGAAATGACTGTGAACTTGAGATGCCAAATTGATAATTCAAGTTCTGAACCCATCGCGAATTGCGATGGGTTCACCCAAACTTGAAATCCCAAATTGGGATTTCAAGCTTAGCCATAAATCGGTCACAAATTGTGACCGGTTCAAAATGCAACGAGCATGAGCAAACAAACTTTAACTGTCGTAACAAATATTACTCCGCTGATCCGAACGATACGCGGACACAAAGTCATTCTCGATTTTGACATGGCGCGCATCTACGGTGTTCCGACTTTTCGTTTTAACGAAGCCGTCAAACGCAACCGAGTTCGGTTTCCTTCTGATTTCCTGTTCCAACTGACAGCGGCAGAAGCCAAATCCTTAAGGTCACAATCTTCGAGCTTAAAACCGTCGGACAACCCATCGCAAATTGCGATAGGTTCGCAAAAGCACCGCGATCCACGCCTTCAACCCTACGCCTTTACTGAGGAAGGCGCGGTCATGGCGGCGAACATTCTCAACAGTCCCGCGGCGGTGCGCATGAGTGTCTTTGTCGTGCGTGCGTTTGTGAAGATGCGCGAACTGCTCGGCGGCACGAAGGAACTCGCCCGCCAGCTTGCCGAACTGGAACGCAAACTCACCGGACGACTTGACGTGCATGAAGACGCGATTGTGGAAGTGTTGCAACGCATGATGGCAATTCTCGATCCGCCGCCGCCGCCCGAACCACCGAAGCGACAGATCGGTTTTCACGTTGAGCCGGAAGCAAAGCCCAAAACCAAACGTAAGAAAAAGGCGTGAACTTTTACCCTCACATCGCCACGATGGAAGCCGACCCGACCAAAGCCTACAACCAAGACGACGCGACGGGATTCATTCGGTTGAATGGATTGCGTCTGAAAGTCGCAGCGCAGGTGCATGGCGGGAAGAAGTAATTTAAATGAGCACTGTATTTAGTCATATTGTTCAGAAAAGATTCTCCCAAGACTACGAGAACATCGCCACGGACGCGCTTGCCTTTATTGTTAATTCAAGTGAATCGGCTAAACGCGGGCTGATGAAACTTCTCCGAGGAATCAATTCGGATTTGACGAACTTGCATTTTCGCACTCAAGAAACGGAAGGAAATGCGCGTCCAGATATGCGGGGAGACGATGACACAGTTCCTCGTGTTTTTATCGAGAACAAGTTTTGGGCTGGGCTGACCGAGAACCAACCTGTTGCTTACCTGAAGCGTCTTGCCAAAGAAAATCAATCATCTTCCTCAGTTCTACTCGTGGTCGTCCCATCAGCCCGCGAAGCAACGGTATGGCGTGGACTTAAACGGCTACTTGCGGAGGCTGGAATTTCAATCTCAAACCGGGACAACTCTGTCGGTGTTTTTTGCTCTGTGGGAACGAATCTTGGCCCTACGCTTGCGATTACTTCTAGGGCAAGATTGCTCTCGGCGATAGAGGCGGAACTAACGGATGAGCCACAAGCCAAGAATGATCTTCTGCAACTGCGCGCTCTTTGCGACTCGGCTGATAGCCAAGCGTTTCAGCCCATATCTTCCGCTAAAGTGACAGACCAAACGACGCCGACATTTATCCTTCAGTTGAGCGAGGTGGTGCAAGAAGCGGTGGACTTGGCTGTTTCAGATACGAAAGGCATTTTGAGCACAAAAACCTTCGACGAGGCGAATCCAAAAAAAGGTCAGCTCAATCCAACGCATTCATGGAGTAGCATTGGAAGATACATCTGTTTTCCAAAGGCTCAGTATGTTGGCGCTTGGATTGGAACAGATTTTCAACTTTGGAGAGAACACGGTGGAACTCCACTTTGGATTGTATTCTACGAGTCAAGATTTTGTCGTGGGATAGAAGTGCGTGGGCTGTTAGAGCCGTGGGCAGCTAGCAAAGGCGTCTTTTCGGCAAATCATGATTTCGGAAAAGACGGTGCTGGATTTGTTGTCGCGATTGACTTGGTGACGGGAGAAGAAAAAGATCAAGTTGTCAGGTCTGTTGCAGACCAGTTGATAAACATATCTGATCCGCTTTCCAGATTGCCACCAATTGAAAAAGCAAAATGAGCAATGCTCTAGCTTCACTTCCCGCAAACCTGCGAAAGTTCATCGAATACGAAAAATGGATTTTCGCAAAGACCATGCCCGAATGGCCGCACGAATACATCGTCCGTGAGCGAGTTGACAACAAATTGTTTGAGCAGATGGTTCGCCATATTCGAGAGAACGGAAGCGAAGGGAAGTTCTACAAAGAATCGTATATTTATTTTGAGCAAGACGAATTGCTCTACTGGACTATGGGTGCTCCGATTGAAGAAACCACAATCATCAATCGGTGCATGAAAGAAAACTCCTATGAATGTCGCCTAAAGAACGGCACGTTGCCGTAACGGCGCTGTGCTGCGGGTCACAGACCCGCGCTCCCAATCCAACGTGGTTACATCACCGTTGCCGCGCTTTGATTTCAACTCCTTCAGAATTAATTTTCATTGTGATTTGCCTTCCAGCGTAGCCGGATTTCATCCGTCAACGCTGGGCTGATTGAAAAATCCCTTCGGATATTTCCAGCCTCTAACGTAGATAGACTTAGGCCGTCGCGTCGTGATACTTTTCAACCATGAGCGCCGTCGAAAAAATCAAAGCCGCCGCTGCTGAACTGAATCCCGGAGAACAAGTTGAACTTTTCCGCTGGTGGGTTGAGTTGGACACCTTCAAGACGCGACAGCTTGCCGCGTTGAAACGTGATCTCGCAGTCGGCCTCCAGGATTTAGAAAACGGTCGCTATCAAACCTACAACGAGTCGAATGTTATGCAGTTGGCCAAAGACGTTGGGCAATCCGGCAGGGGCGCATTTTGATTTGCTCCGTTTCCCTTCGACCGATACAACCCTCTCATGCCTGACCCTATTGTTTTTCAAAAAGCGCCCATCGTGCAACTCGTCGAGCCGGGGACTTATTGGTGGTGCGCTTGCGGGCGTTCCAAGAGCCAGCCGTTTTGCGACGGCTCGCATAAAGGAACCACCTTCGGCCCGTTGAAAACGGAAATCACGGAAAAGAAAACCGTCGCCTGGTGCGCCTGCAAACATTCCAAGACCATGCCGTTTTGCGACAGCTCGCATAGCAAAATTCCGTAGAACTCATCAGAGTAAATCGGCGGAGAATTGAACAGGGATAGACAAGATTAACAGGATAATTCTGTCTGACCAACGGTTTTGAATCCTTAATATCCTGCGCATCCTGTTAAATTTTCTGAAAGGAGAAACCCCCAGTGACCTTGCGGGTGCGGGAAGCATTGATTACGCTTTCTTCGCTATGAATCCCGAATCCACGCCGCCCCCGATTCAACCCTCTGGCGAATCCGCTCCAAAACCCGCGCCGAAAAAACGTCGTTGGCTACTTTGGGGCTGCGGCAGTTTGATCGCGTTGCTTTTGATTATCATCGCGACAGTCGCCATTACAATCTGGTGGCTGCAACGCCCGATCAAGCCGGTGGTGTTGTCGGCAAAAGAAAAGGCGACGATAGAGCAGAAACTTCAGCATGTCAGCAACGCGGCAGATAGTCGTCCGAGCAACGCGCCATCGCGTGACGCCGTGCCGAAGCCGGAACTCGATCGGTCCTACGTGCCAGGTTCTAAAGAGCTGCGCTTGACCGAGCGGGAATTGAACGGGTTGTTGAACGCCAATACGGATCTCGGCAAAACGTTGCGCCTGGAATTAGGACGCGACGCCATTAACGCCTATCTCGCTGTGCCTATTCCCCCAGACTTTCCCATCGGTGGCGGGAAAATGTTCCGCGCGCGTGGACGTTTTCGCATATCACTCAGTAATGGCGAAGCGCCTTATGCCATTTTGGAGGATGTGACGGTACTCGGTCTGAGCTTGCCGAAGGCGTGGCTGGGTGGACTGAAAGGTGAAAACCTGCTTGCCGACGCGGTGGGCGAACGCAATGGCTCGCCCATATTGCGAGGTGTTAAGAGCTTGCGTGTCGTTCCGGGCGCTTTAGTGCTTCAAGTTGATGACTGACTTTAGCAGTGGGCATCCAAGATTTGGAAAGCGGTCGTTATCAAAACTACTACGAGAAGAATATCAGGGCTAAGTCGCTCCATTGAAGAGTGCGCTCAGAATGCTCAAGCTACTTTGACTTTGAGCTTGAGACCTTTGAATCGGGCGCGGTTTAATTTGGAGATAATCACGTTCGCGTGTTCAGCGTCCACGTCCACAAACAAATGGCGCTCCCGGATATCCACCGTGCCAACCGTTTTATTGGGCAAACCGGTTTCGCCTAGAATCGCTCCAACAATGTCGCCGGGTTTAACTCCCATTTCCTCGCCCACATTGATGTAGAGCCGGGTCTTATCATCGGGCGTGCGGCGACTGGCTTTCGCGGGGGTGGCGGAGGGCGAGGCGAATGGCCCGCGTCGTTCGGTAGGAGCAACCGGACTTACCACTGGTTCGCGACGAGCTGTGGGCGCGCTGGGTTTCGCTTCGGCAACCCGGGGCTTTGGTAATGCTGTTGACACCGGAGATGATGGAACCGAGCGGCGTTCAGCCGTCGTAACCCAGGGTTTGCGCGTGGCTGCGTTCTCCACCCGGTCGCGAATCGGATAAGCCTCACGACGCGGCGGGCGATCTTCCGAACGCGGGCGGCGGTCTCGATCTCTTGGCCCTTCGTCACGATAGGAACGCTCTTCCCGATAAGGCGCACGTTCCTGACGCTGAGGAATTTCTTCGCGCACCGGTTTCGCGACCGGTGCCGCCTCGCCGCTTTGCAAATGATGGATCAACGCCGACGCAATGTCCGTTGAATTAAATCCTTCTTCCAACAAACGCTCGACCAAATGATCCTGCCGTTTGAATTCGCCGCTCTGCAATGTCGCCCGCAGTTTTTCCATGAAAACATTCGCGCGCGCTTCCTCGACTTCACCCGCAGTCGGAGCTTTGCCGCGCTGAATCTTCATTTTGGTAAATCGCTCGATTGTTTGTATTTGAAACAACTCGCGTCCGGCCACAAACGAAATGGCGCGCCCGCTTCGTCCGGCGCGCCCCGTTCGGCCAATGCGGTGGACATAATCTTCCGGGTCGTAAGGAAGGTCGTAATTGAAAACTACTTGAACGTCATCGACATCAATTCCGCGCGCCGCTACGTCTGTGGCCACAAGAAATTCCAGGCCTGACTTGCGGAATTTTGTCATCACGCGATCACGCATCCCTTGAGTCATATCGCCGTGAAGTCGGTCGGCGGAATAACCCTGCGCATTTAAATGATCAACGAGATCATCCACCATTCGTTTGGTATTGCAGAAAACAATTCCGAGTTTGTAGTCGTGAATATCAATCAGCCGCGTGAGCAACTCGATTTTAAAACGGCGATCCACTTCGTAATAAACCTGTTCAACGGTCGGGACCGTCATCGCCTTTTGCTCAATCCTCACGCTCTGCGCATCACGAGAATATTTCTCGATCAAAGTCTGAATCGGGCGCGGGATGGTGGCCGAAAAGAAAACCGTCTGGCGCTCTTTCGGGACGGCTTGCAAAATTACTTCAATGTCCTCACGGAAACCCATGTTCAACATGACATCCACTTCATCGAGGATCACCATCTTCACGGTCTCCATCCGCAAGGTGCCCCGGCGCATGTGATCCATCACCCGGCCGGGCGTGCCGATGACGATATGCGCGCCTTGCTTCAGACCGTAGAACTGACGCTCGTAGGATTGTCCTCCGTAAACCGGTAACGCGCTGATGCCGCGCTTGAAGAGGGCCAGCTTGTGAACTTCTTCGGAAACCTGGATGGCCAATTCACGAGTCGGGCAGAGAATCAAGACTTGCACCGCGCGGAGTTGCGGATCGACTTTTTCAATGGCAGGGATGGCAAAGGCCGCTGTTTTGCCCGAACCGGTTTGCGATTGGCCCACCACGTCGCGGCCTGACATCAACACGGGGATCGCTTCAGCCTGAATCGGCGCTGCCTGTTCGAAGCCAAGTTTTTCGATGGCTTTTAAGATTTCAGGCGAGAGGCCGAGTTCGGAGAATAATTTGGTACTCATGTAAAAGATGTCTTTTGCGACTTGCCTACCTTAACGGAGGAAGCCGGTGAACGAGAGATATTTCTGGACGCGCTTAGTCCCGCAGAATATGGCAGGTGTAACCACCGGGGTTTTTCACCAGGTATTTTTGATGATAATCTTCGGCGGAATAAAATTCAACGGCTGGAGCAATCTCCGTCACGATCGGCTGCTTCCAACCACCCTTCTTTTGAGCTAACTCTTTCGCGCGCTCGGCGGCCTGTTTCTGCGCCTCACTCTGATAAAAAATCGCGGAACGATATTGCGTGCCGACATCATTATGCTGCCGGTTGAGCGTTGTCGGATCGTGCATGCGAAAGAAAAAATCGAGTACCTTGTCGTAACTTAAAATTGTCGGATCAAAAATAATTTGCACTGCTTCCGCATGACCCGTCTTGCCCGTGCAAACCTGCTTGTAGGTTGGGTTTTTCGTAGTGCCGCCCGTGTAACCAACCTTGGTTTCGATCACGCCTGGGATTTTTCGAATGATCTCCTCCATCCCCCAAAAACAACCGCCCGCCACCGTGGCGACTTCCTGTTTTCCGGCAGTTTCCGCCGCGTTTCCCACCGACTTCGCCGCGACTACTTTGATCAATCCCGCTTTGACAAACGGTTCCAAGTGTTCGCCATAGCCTTGTTTTTCCATCTCTTCGACCGGCACAAAACGGAGCGACGCAGAATTGATGCAGTAGCGCAAACCGCCCGGCGCGGGACCGTCGTCAAAAACGTGACCGAGATGGGAATCCGCTACTTTCGATCGAACTTCAGTGCGGGTGTAGCCAATTTTAAAATCTTTCTTCTCGGTGATCTCGGTTTTCGCCAAGGGTCGCGTAAAGCTCGGCCAACCACAGCCGGAATCATATTTATCCAGCGACGAAAACAATGGCTCTCCAGAAACAACATCGACGTAAATGCCCGGCTTTTTGTTGTCCCAATAAGTGTTACGGAACGCGGGTTCCGTGGCCTCATGTTGCGTCACGTTGTATTGAATCGAGTCGAGCTTCTTCCTCAACTCCTCGTCCGTAGGTTTCTTAAAATCTTTCATAGCACTCAATGGGGTGGTGGGTGTTGCCGCCGTTTTTCCAGAATCCGATTCCGTTCGAGACTGCGCGTAGAGCAAACCCACCGCCACGAGAATCAACGCGCCGAACACGGCAAAAAAAACTTTGGAAAGCAGGTTCATATACTTAACCCAATTTACTCATATCCAGCCGAAACAAAAGTAATAATAAACCTGTTCTATGCGTCGTCGCCTCGCGCGGGCAAATTTTAGTCCCACCCTGAATTTCTTGGCTTTTTGGTCGGGGTTCGCTTCCGGCTTCCGCCTAGTGCGATGTGTCACCCGCAAATCGGGTCAACGCTGATTGGTGAGACGACTAAAATTGTTCAAAATGTTTTGATGAAGGGAAAATTTTTGGCCTTGGTTTGCGTCGCCGGATTATTTGTAACCGGCTGTCACGGCCCCAAGCTCCAGCTAAAACATCAAGTTGCGTTTCGCGGCAGCGTCACCGACCCAACTTTCCGCGATTCACTCGCCGGACAATTGCGAACCGATTTCCAACCGGGCAACAAACTCACCCCGCTTCTGAACGGTGATCAATTTCTGCCCGCTATGATCGCGGCCATTCGTTCTGCCACGAATTCCGTCAACCTCGAAACCTTTATCTGGAAATCGGGACGCATGAGCGATGAATTCATCGACGCACTCACCGAACGCGCGCGTGCCGGGGTGGAAGTGCGTTGCATTGCCGATGGTTTCGGCACCTACAAGCTGAAAGACGAAGACGAACAACGATTGCGCGCGGCAGGTGTGAAATACATTCGCTACAACAAGCCGCGCATCTACCTGCCCCATCGCCTCAACTTCCGCGATCACCGCAAGCTCATGATCGTCGATGGTCGCATTGGCTTCACCGGTGGCGCGTGTATCAGCGACGCGTGGCTTGGCAATGCGGAAACCAAAGACCTCTGGCGTGATACTCATTTTCAAGTGGAAGGGCCGAGCGTCGCGCAAATCCAGGGCATCTTCGGCGCGAACTGGTTGAAGACCGAAGGCGAAATGCTTATCGGCGAAAAATTTTATCCTAAATTGGCGTCGCCGGGCGAAGCAGTCGCGCAAAATTTTGCCAGTGGTCGGTTGGACGGCGGTGAAACCGCGCGCATGGTTTACCTGAGCGCAATCGCGGCCGCGAAAAAGCATATTCGCCTCCAACATTCCTATTTTGTTCCCGATGACCTAGCACTCGAAGGTTTGCTCAAAGCGCGTGAACGCGGTGTGGAAATTGAGGTCATTACCCCCGGCAACATCGACGCCAACCTCGTTCGCAACGCCTCGCGCACCCTCTGGCCGCAACTCATGCGTGCGGGCGTGAAGATTTACGAATATCACCCCGCCATGTTGCACTGCAAAATTATGATTGTGGACGACGCCTTCGTCACTTGCGGCTCCGTGAATTTCGACGAGCGCTCCTTCGACATCAACGACGAGTCCAACATGAACGTGCTCGATGCCGCGTTCACCGCGCGCATGATCGCCGACTTCGAGCGCGACAAAGCGCAATTCAAAACCATGACGCTCGCCGATGTGAAACAAGCGCCTTGGCATAAGCGCAGCTTTGAATTTGAGGAGCCGTTACGTTTTCAAACGTTTAATTCCCACAACGCCCGAACAGGCATGGCGTGAATGTTTGCCGCAAACGGAACCACGGTGTCGCCGGTGTAAAACACCACGCCGCGCACAAATCGTTTTCCCGCAGCTTCCGCGAGCGCGCGCATTCCGAGCAGATGGTTCGCGCCGAGACTGGCGGTGGCTTTGACTTCGATTCCTACGAGCCGCCCGCGATCATCTTCGAGCACGAAATCCACTTCCTGATTGCTCGCGGTGCGCCAATGGAAAATGCGCGGCTTTATTTCGCTCCAGCCGATTTGCTTCTGCAATTCGGCAAGCACAAAATTTTCCAGCAACGGGCCGAGCAATGGAGCGTCACCCGTCAATGATGCGGACGTTGCGCCGAGCAATGACGCGAGCAAGCCGGTGTCGTTCAGATAAAGTTTGGGCGTTTGAATCAGACGTTTGCCGAGATTTCCCGACCACGCCGGGAGC
>JBKJOA010000002.1:0-5651 GCA_046593365.1 Limisphaerales bacterium | reverse complement strand
GGAAAAAGACCGCGCCATCCTACGATACGGGAGCGTTCGTTAATTTTGTCAGTCTATGAAAACACAATGCGCCAGCCTAACGCGGCCTACGCCTAAGTGCCTACGCCTGATCCTATGAGTTGCGCCACTTCAAAGCTGAAACAATTTGCCCGACGTCTTCTGTCCCTTGAGATGGAATCGAGCAAACCGGCTGACGTAAAAAATTCCGCCGCCTTCCACGTTTGCGAAAAATTACGCGTGCCGCTCGCCAAATTCATGGGCACTGGCGGTTTTCGCGCGCTCCTCTCTCGCGCTCTGGCGCTGGCGGGTGCGGAAGTTCTTTGGTTGCGCACGCTCCAGATCAAGGCCGACGGTTCGTTCGAGGGCTTGGACGAACTGGAAGAGAAATTTAAAGCGAATGCTGTGGCCGAGGGCGAAGTCGTCCTCGTCGCGCGATTGCTCGAACTGTTGATCACGTTCATCGGCCCAGAATTAACCCTGCGAGTGGTGCGCGATATTTGGCCGGAGACGGACGATTTAAATTTTTGAAAAAGGAAAAACTTTATGAAGAAACAAACTAAAACCGCCGCGCGCAAACCGTTGAAGAAAGTCGCGAGCGCGTCCGCCAAAGTCAAAATCCGCCAACTGCCCACTGGTGTGCGCGGACTCGACGAAATCCTGGGCGGCGGACTGCCGGAATTTTCCTTCAACATCATCGCGCGCGCGCCGGGTTGCGGCAAGACCACGCTCGCGCACCAGATTATTTTCGCCAATGCCACGCCGCAGAGACCCGCGATTTATTTCACCGTGCTTGGTGAACCCGCCATCAAGATGTTGCGCTACCAGCAGCAATATTCTTTCTTCGATCCGACCAAGGTGGGCAAGGCCATCCGTTTTATCAACTTGAGCGACCTGGTGCTGGAGAAAGATTTGGGCGGCGTCCTGGAGGAAATTATCAAAGAAGTGCAGGCGACCAGTCCCAGCATCGTGGTGGTGGACTCTTTCCGCACCGTGGTGCGCAAAGCGTTGAGCGGTGGTGGCAACGAAATGGAACTGCAAGGCTTCATCCAGCAGTTGGCTCTGTTCCTGACCAGTTGGCAGGCCACCACGTTTTTGATCGGCGAATATACCGAGGGGGAGCTGCGCGACAATCCCGTCTTCACCGTCTGCGACAGCCTGTTATGGCTCACCCAAAATACGATGCGAAACTCCGTGGTGCGAAAACTGGAAATCATGAAGCTGCGCGGGCAGGCCTCGGTGCCGGGCTTGCACACCATCCGCATTACCAATGACGGGTTGCAAGCCTTCTCGCGCACGCAGGGCCTGACCGCGACAAAAGACAGGCCAACGAAACGGAAGCGTCTTTCCACCGGTATTCCCGAACTGGATAATATGATGAACGGCGGCATTCTCGAAGGCGACAGCATGTTGATCGCGGGACCTTCCGGCACCGGCAAATCAGCGCTGGCCACGCAATTTCTCGCCGAAGGTTTGCGCCAGGGAGAAGCGGGCATCGCGGCCATCTTCGAGGAACGTCCGCACGGCTACTCGGCGCGGGCCAGCACTTTTGGTCTGGACCTGGTGACGCCGCAGAAGAACGGCATGTTGGAAATGCTTTACCTGCGTCCGCTGGACCTCTCGGTGGATGAAACGATGCAGGAAATTCTCGATGCGGTGAAAAGGATTAACGCCAAGCGGCTGGTCATCGATTCGCTGGTCGGTTTTGAAATGGCGCTGGCACCCGATTTCCGCGACGACTTTCGCGAATCGCTCTACCGCATGATCGCGGCGTTGACTGGCGCGGGGGTGACAATCTGCACCACGGTCGAGATCGAGGACACCTTTACCGCGATGGCCTTCAGTCACTACACGATTTCGTTTCTGACCGATGACATTGTCCGGCTGCGTTACGTGGAGATTGACGGCCAGTTGCGCAAAGTGATGGTCGTGATCAAAATGCGCGGCGGCAATCACAGTAAAGACATCCGCGAATATGTCATCACCGACCAAGGCGTGGTCGTGATCGGCCCGCGCCAGACGGATTATGTGAAATTGACCAGCGGTCTGCCGGAGCGAATCGGCCAAGCGCCGCCCGAGGCCGCGCCGGAGCCGAAAGCCACAAGGATGGTATCGCACTCTGATCTGACGCCGAAACCGAAAGCCACGCGGCGGAAGTGAATTTTATGCCGGGTAAATTGAATGCACTTCATCCTAATCTTAATCTCCGACTGGAGATCGAGGAAAAGAGATTAAGATTAAGACCCGAAAAGCGGCAGAGGACTGCCGCAGTCCAAAACCTGGCGGATATTCCAGCGCCCCAAAGAAGCGCGAAGCGTCTTGGAGTGCGGCAGTCCTCTGCCGCTTTCCAGCGGGCGGACGCATATCCGAGCATGTCCGACACAGGTTCGAGGAGTGGAAATTGAAAATTTTCAATTTTCAATTGTCGCCGAACTGGAGCTGCCATTCCCGTAGCGGCGTTTCGGCAGGGCGCCGCCTTTCTTCCCCTTTTCCAACGATGGGCGGCGCTCTGCCGAGACGCCGCTACGTTCTTGAGATTTTGAAAGAAATTCCAAACTCATGCCCGGGAAAATAAAAAATAAAACCGTCGCCCCGATGTCGGTTCCGACACCTCGCTCCGCGCCGGTCATCGAGCGCGCGCCGTTGCCCATCGTTGAGGTGCAGGGCGACGCGCACATTGTTTCCTACGTGAATGCCGCGTTTTGCAGCCTGCTAGGGAAAACGAGGGAAGAACTTCTCGGAAAACTTTTCGCCGAAATTGTGCATCGGGGAGAGGAATGCCTGCCGATTCTGGACCAAATTTACCACACTGGTCATGCGGTCACGCACACGCTGGAGGATAATTCTCAGGCCGAACGAAGTTATTGGTTGTATGCGATGTGGCCCGCGCTCGATGCGGATGAACGACCGGTCGGCGTGATTATTCAATTAGCCAAGGCGGCGGAACTCCCGCCCGACATCACGTCGGTGAATGAAGCCTTGTTACTTTCCGCCTTGCGCCAGCATGAACTCACGGAAAACGCGGAGAAGCTCAACCAGCAACTCCAGGCGGAAATTGCTGAGCGCAAACAAGTGGAAGTCGAATTGCGCGAAAGCGAGGAACGCTACCGCAATCTGTTCAATTCAATGGATGAAGGCTATTGCATCGTTGAACTGCTTTTTGATGAGAAGAATAAGCCAGTCGATTACTGTTATTTGGAACTAAATCCTTCTTTCGAAAATTTAACAGGAATGCAGAACGCGCTTGGAAAACGGATCCGGGAGCTGGTCCCAGATCTTGAAACTTCTTGGTTTGAAATTTTAGGAAAAGTCGCGCTGACCGGCGAACCGATCCGCTTTGTTAACGAAGCAAGACCGATGAATCGCTGGTTTGATGTATTTGCCTTTCGGATTGGCGGCGCCGACAGCCGGAAGGTTGCAATCCTCTTCACCAATGTCACCGAACAAAGAGCGAACGAAACCGCCCTTCGCGTGAGCCGGGAAGTCATCAGCCAACACGCCAACGAACTGGAAAAAACCGTCATCGAACGCACCACCAGCCTGCAAAGCTCGGTCAAATCATTGGAAGACCTCAACTACACCATGGCCCATGACCTGCGCGCCCCCATCCGGGCGATGCGAGGGTTAACGGAAGCCTTGTTGGAAGATGTCCCTTTGAATGAAGATGGAAAAGATTACGCCGAAAAGATCAACAAAGCCGCCGCCAAAATGGATCAACTCGTCAACGATTTGCTCGACTACGGCGAACTTTCCCATCTTGAATTTCCCAAGCACTCCGTTGACCTAAAAATTGAAATCGAAAAAGTCCTCTCGTTTTCCGCCCACGAAATTCAATCCGCCCAGGCCGAGATTCAAATTCAAGAACCTTTGCCCAAAGTTTTAGCCAACGAAACGTTGCTGGAACAAATTTTAACCAACCTCATTTTGAACGCGCTGAAATTCGTCGCGCCGGGCGTGAAGCCCAAAATTATTTTTCGCGCGGAACTGCGTGGTTCTGCCGCCCGTCTTTGGGTGGAAGACAACGGAATCGGGATCGCCCCCCATCATCAACAACAAATCTTTGGCGTTTTTCATCGTCTCCACACGGCTGAAGCCTTCCCCGGCACCGGCGTTGGACTGGCGATCATCAAGCGGGCCGTCGAACGGATGGGTGGCGACGTCGGCTTGGAATCCGAACTCGGCCAAGGCAGCAGATTTTGGATCGAATTGCCCCGAGTCTAAACGGGCGATTGAAAAAAACTTTTTGGCCTCGGGAAATGCCACGCTCTGATTGAGAGCAATCTTAATTTCTTTCCTGCTCGTTATTTTCCATCACCGCCGGGTTGACGCGTTTGTAACTATTTTGGTGCCTCCAGTAGAAAACCCTACAATCAGATCCGAAAATTCCTTATCAGTGCTTGCTCTTTTTTTTAGATTTGCAACGATGCGCGCTCTTCGGTTCTGAAGTTATCTCACACAGATCCTCCATCGAAGTTTTGCTATGACATTTCACAAAAGACTTTTGGCCATTGCGGCATTGCTCGCTTTCATAACGTTCACAGCTTCGGCCGGCATCACGCGCACTCAAACCATCACCCTGCGCAAGGGCTGGAACTCCGTTTTTCTACAGGTCGCGCCGCTGAATCCTGATCCATCCGTCGTTTTTTTGAACACGCCGGTTTCCATCGTCGCCACGTATCTCGCCGCCCATTCTTCGGTCGAGTTTGTTCAAAATCCCGGAGAAATTCCGTTCAAGAAAGAAGGCTGGGGCGTCTGGTACGCGCCAAGTCGATCCGATGCTTTTCTTTCCAGTTTAGCCGCAGTCAACGGCAATCGCGCTTACCTCATTTTTTCGCAGCAGGATTACACCTTGAATTTACAGGGGAACGTCGCGTTTGAAGCGCCGCGCTGGAAAAGTGATTCATTTAATTTGATCGGCTTTTGCCTCGATGACCAATCGCCGCCCACCTTTGAAAAATTTTTCGCAGGTTCCGCCGCGCATCGCT
This sequence comes from Limisphaerales bacterium, assembly GCA_046593365.1. Classification (GTDB taxonomy): domain Bacteria; phylum Verrucomicrobiota; class Verrucomicrobiia; order Limisphaerales; family CANJXF01; genus CANJXF01. The sequence continues at coordinate 669 of JBKJOA010000002.1, read as the reverse complement.
CCAGCCGCATTTATCAATTGGTGAATGACCAATGGACGTTGGTAATTGATCCGGTGCGCAGCACGATGAAATCCGGCGAGGCGTATTGGATTTTTTGCAAAGGCGGCTCTGATTATCAAGGGCCGTTGACGACCAAAGTGGTTTCAGGCCGAGGCATGATTTTCGGAACCACCGGCGAATCTCACCTTGTTTTCATCAATCAATCGGGTGACCCGCTCAACGTGCGAGTGGAGACAATTTCCAGTGGAGAATTGCCCCTTTCCTACCTCGTGCGCGGCGTGAGCGAATCTTCCATCGAAAACGTTGCCTTCGATTTGCCCCCGAATCATTCGCTGCCCGTGATTGAAGCCGGAAAAACCGCCGCGCTTTGGCTCAAATTGCGCCGCGCACAAATGACCGGTTCGTCGCAGAGCACGCTATTGAAAATTTCCACCGACAACGGCGTTCAAGTATGGATTCCGGCCACTGGAACGCGCACTGATCTCCCCGCAACACCCTAAAACGGTTGAAACAACCCATAAATATTTCCATGCGAAAACAGATTTTCCGAAATCAGGTGTTGGCGTCACTTCTGGCGGCAAGCAGCACGTTGGCCGCTAATTTCCCGACGCGCGGTCTTTGGGTCGGCGAAGCGACGCTGAACAAAGTCAACGAAACCGTCGTAGGAAT
>JBKJOA010000490.1:0-8851 GCA_046593365.1 Limisphaerales bacterium | reverse complement strand
CGTCGCATGGCCATCGTAGAAAAGTCCCGTCATCCCTTTGCCGTGGCGCGTCGGATAATGGCTGGTATTGGTAAATGAAACCCACGGCGGACGCGGCGGCGACGTAACGCGGGAATCGGAACAACCCGGACTGCGGCGATGATCCCACACGATGAGCCGTTCGCTCGCATTGCGAACAAACGAATCCGGCTTCGCCATCGGACTACCATCGGTGTAGTTCATTCCGTAACCGCATTGCCAGATGGTTTCGTTGGGACACTTGAAAATATTCGTGAAACCGAGATACGGCGAAAGCAATCCCGGCTTCCAACCGGCACCGGGCGCGCCGTCGGGGATTTGCGTCGGATCGTAAGGTGCCCACCAGATTTCATTTGGGCCAGTGGGTGGCGGGCTGTTGGGGCCGCTGCCGGAAGGAACGCCAGCAGAAAGACCGAAAGGATCATTCGGTGTATCGGGACAAGAACGATAAGGCACATTGATGTCGCGGTGGTCGCTCCGATAAAGAATGTAAGCCAGCCCGATTTGTTTGAGATTATTCAGGCAGGAAGTTTGTTTGGCTTTTTCTTTGGCGCGAGCCAGCGCGGGCAACAAAAGGCCGGCCAGAATCGCGATAATGGCGATGACAACCAACAATTCAATGAGCGTGAAGGCACCAGATTTGCGACGAAGAAACCGCACCGGAAAATTAAACCGAACAGGCGTCAGACTTACAATCTTCGAGATCCACAATTTTAATCTCGGCACATGAACGCGCTTTATTACGGGGACAACCTCCATGTTCTCCGCAAGCAGTTCAAAGCCGAGAGCGTCGATTTAATTTATCTGCGTCGAAAATATGTGGGTAATAACAAGCCATCAATGGCTGGGCTATTTTCAAGAAACAAATTCTTCCGCGACATCGACCAGAGAGAAGCGCGCAAGATCGTGGTGAGCGTGAAGGACGGCGGGTTGAAAGCCGATGACGCGCGCCCTCCATCACATGCGCGAACGGGAGAAAGCGGAAATCGTTATTTTTATTTCGCTGGAAGAACCAACGCAAGGAATGGTGAAGAACGCGTCCTCTGCGGGACTTTACACCAGCCCGAACGGCAAGAAATTTCCCGCGTGCAACTGCTGACAATAGACGGATTGCTCTCGCACAAACAACGCGCCGAGCATCCTGATTACCCGCCAGATTTAAAATTCAAGAACACCAAGACAGAAGCGAGCAGGCAGCTAAGAAAGTTGTGCATTTAAGCTTTCACGGGGAAAACTCCCGCTTGCACTTGGTTTTCTTCAACGCGCGTTTCCACGCTTCCTGATGTTTGCGTAAACGGAAAACGCTCTTTCCCATTCTGTTGAATCGGTGTTTCATCAGTGGCGGATAAATCATGAACCCATATCTTAATTTTGTTTCCGCTCTGGCCAAAACAACGAACGCCGCGAAATCGTTTTCGCTTGGCGGATTTCCTCCCTGCCCAAAACCCGCCCTGACTGCCGACGCGCCGAAGGCTCTATTTTTTGCGCCGCATCCAGACGACGAAACCATTCAAGGTGGTTTGGCGTTGCGGCTGTTGCGTGAAGCGAAATGGAACATTGTGAATGTTGCTGTGACGCAGGGGAGCAAGCAGGAACGACAAGCGGCGCGCTTGGTCGAGCTGAAGGGAGCGTGCGATTTTCTCGGCTTTGGCCTGATGCAAACCGCGCCCAAAGGTTTGGAAAAAGTCACGAGCCAAACGCGGAATCAGGATAAAACGCTTTGGTCTGGGATGGTCAAAGTGATTGCCCAACTTCTGCTCGATCAGCAGCCCAAAGTTATTTTTTTCCCGCACGCCCAGGATTGGAACGGAACGCACATCGGCGTTCATCATCTCGTGATGGATGCGTTGCAAAGTCTGCCCGCGAACTTCCATTGCTTTTGTGTTGAGACGGAATTCTGGGGACAAAATGATTCGCCCAATTTAATGGTGGAATACAGCGTGGAAGATGTCGCTGATTTGATGGCTGCGACTTCGTTTCATGCAGGTGAAGTACAACGCAATCCCTATCACATTTTGATTCCAGCATGGATGATGGATAATGTTCGGCGTGGCGCAGAACTGGTCGGTGGTCAGGGCGGAGGAGCGCCTCACTTCACCTTCGGTCAACTTTTCCAGTTGCGAAAATGGAATGGCGGCAAGCTCGAGAATTTTTACACCGATGGTCGCAATCTCGCCAAAACAGAAAACGCCGACCGCCTTTTCGTCTAAACGAGAGACTTTTTCTCCGCCGCTATTTCAAAGATGAGAGAAACTCAACCAGATCGCGAATTTCTCGTCTGGAAAGCATTTCCGTCAAGCCGTCCGGCATGCCGGAATTTCCGCGACTCCGCGATTTGATATTTTCCTTGGCGATTTTCGTGATGCCATCTTCCGGCGAATTGATGACCAGCTCGGTTTCGTTTTCGCTTTTGAAAACACCCGCGTAACTCGCACCGTCTTTCATCACGACAAGAACCGTTTCAAATCCAGGCGCGATTTTCGCGTTGGGCTGCACCAAAGATTCCAGTAAATATTCGCGCGTTTGCCGAGTGCCGACTCCAGAGAGAACAGGGCCGACATCGCCGCCCTCGTCTTTGATTTTGTGGCAGCGAACGCAAGACGCTTCCGGTTTCTCGAAAAATATTTTCCGGCCCGCCTCCGCGTTGCCGCCGAACAAACACGGTTGAAAGCTTTTCAACGTGCTGCTGCTTAGTGCGGCCCCCGGTCGTTTTGCCACGGCCTCCAACAATTCCAATTCGATCTCGCGCGGTAATTTTCCAGCCGAACGTTGGTCCAGAAGTTCCGCGAAAACACCATCAGCTTCCTGTCCGGGAATCGCGCTGAGCGAGTTAATCGCACCTTGTTTCTCGGGGACAGATCCTTTCTCGAGAATCGCGCGAATCTGCAAAACAGCCGTGTCAGGTCGCATTTCAGCGGCAAGACGATTTCCTTCTTTGCGAATCAGTTCGCTGGAGTCGGCTTGAGCCATTTTCACAGCGGCATCAAGCGAAGGATGTTTCAACTCACCAAGCGTTTTCAATGCTTCCACCCGAACGATCTCAGAATCTTTGCTGCCGCTGAAAACCTGATAAAGCGCTTCCCCGCAATTGGAGAGTTGAAGTTTGTTAATCGCAGCGATGGCAGCGAGCTTCACCTTTTCAGGCTTTGTGCCCGCCAAGATTTTGTTCGCAACCGGCTGCAAAGCTTCGACCGCTGCCTGGTTTTTCCGACCGCTTTCGTACGGACGAAAAACCCCAACAATGCGATCGCGCCGACCCGGTTCCGCCCATGTGGACAAATCGTTCAATGCCTCGGTCGCCGCAACGTCAGAAGAATTATCTCGATCCGCATACGAGGCCAAAGCTTGGGCGTGCTCGGATTGACCCAGGCGCGCGTTGGCATTAATGACGCGCAATTGTAGTGCTTCAAATTGGTTTGTGAACTTCGATAAAAAAGTTCTATTTCCTGCGATGAGTGCGGCCAGTTTTGGCATGGCCGCATTAATCGGAACATCGTTAATGGCACGGGCCGCTTCGACCACCAGCAAGTCATCCGAATCATTTAAAAACTCGGCGACTTCCGGTCGCTCCAATCGGCGCATGGCCAGCAGGACGGCCATTCGCACCACCGCAGATTTATCTTTGGCGGACGCCGTGAGCTGAGAAATTTCCGCGCAACGACTGAGCGCGACGATTCCCGCGTGGCGCAAATATAAATCCTGATTGTTGTTTTCGCGCAGCAGAGCGAGCAGTGGTTGGACCGCTTCGTGACGCCCGAGTTTGCCGAGACTTTGCGCGGCAAAATAGCGGACCCGCAAACTGGAATCGCGGAGCAACGCGATTAAACCTTCGAACGAATCCGCCGCGCGATCATCGCCTAAAATTTTGGCGGACTGCGCGCGGATTTCTGCATCAGCATCGCCGAGCAAGGGAACAAGTGGTGACAACGCAGAAGGATTTTTCCGACCAATTTGGCCCAGTGCCCAGATGGCATGGCGACGCGCGACCGGATTCGCTTGGATTGCCGCAACTTTCGCGAGGATTGCGATGCTTTTGTTTCCGCGCTCAGCCAAGGCGTATTGCGCTTCCAAACGTACGCGCATATTTGGGTGAGAGAGCAACTGGAGAAGTTCCTTTTGCGAAGTGCGCTCAAATCCTTTTGCCAAAAGTTTTTTCGTTTCATCAACAATCGGTGCGTGAACGAAATTGGTTTCGAAAACACGATAGATTCGGCCTTTGCGGTTGCGCTCCCAACCTTCGCCCCAATCGGAAAAATATATTTGGCTGTCCGGCCCAAAATCGACATCAGTGGCCTCGACATTCCAGATAAATGGTTCGGAGTTCACCAGTTCGAAACTCGCGCCTTTCGACTTCAGGGCGAACGTTTGAATCCCACTGTTCGCGATGCTTCCTTTGAATTGACAGAGGAAAAAATGACCGTTGTATTTCGCGGGCAGGCCGGTTCCAGGATAATAAGTGAGGCCGGATGGTCCATCGCCCAGGTTGGAAATCGGCGGGACGATGTAAGCCGCCTGACCTTCGAAATACGGCGTCCAAAGTTGGTCGGCCATCCACGGGACGTGATCGTAGCCGAGCGGGGGATGTTGATAACCGACACGCCAACCGCTGTCGCCGCCCTCAACGACGTAAACCCAGCGCTCGTGATCGCCGTGATCAAAATCGTTGTCGCCGGTGAATAAATTTCCGAACTCATCGAAGGCGAGTTCCTGAGGATTACGCAGGCCGTGATGAACCACTTCCAACTCAGTCCCGTCTTGATTGCAGCGAAACACCGCTCCTTCATCCGGGTAGGCCAAAGTTTTCCCCTCTTTCGTTTTCACCGAAGCGCCCCGGTCGCCAAAGCTGAAATAAAGTTTTCCGTCAGGTCCTAAAATCAATCCGTGCAAATCGTGTCCGGTATAGCTGAACCGCACGCCATAACCGTAGCTTAATGTCCTGATGGATTTGGCGTGTCCTTTTTTGTCGATGCCTTCCAGCTCGGAAATTTCGGGAATGTTGGCGAACCAGACTTTGCCGCGATGCGCTAAAACGCCGGACGCAATTCCATCCAGCATGCTGCTGAAACCCTCTGCGTAAACCGCTGAATAATCTGCTTTGCCGTCGTGATTTCGATCTTCGAGTAGCCGGATGACTTCTGATTCACGCGCCAAATCTTTGGCTTGTTGACCGAAACGCCGTTCCGTCATGTGCAATCGATCCTCGACGGTTCGACAGGCCAAATCGTCATCGAGCATTGGCATGTAGCGTCGGATATCGAGAACACTCGTGTTAAAGCGATAGGTTTCCGAAACAAAAACGCGGCCTTGTCCGTCGAGACAAAATGCAACGGGATTGGCGAGCATCGGCTCCGCCGCGAACACCTCGGCTCGGAAATTTTCTGGCACGCGAATACGCTTAATCGCCATTTCCGCTTGGTCAGAGGCTGGAACCAGTTGCGGATGTGCTTCGCGGGGAGCAAGTCCCAATTTGAGTTCAGTGCCGGATTTAACCTCCATCTCCACCGCCGGAATTTCTTTTGGACAAAAAACTAATCCGCTCGAAAGGCAGATCAGCCATACAGTTTTCGCGTTCAGCATTTTCTCATGCTAGAGCGGAGAATTTCAGTTTCCAGTTTTTTTGCGAACCGCCGGGCGAAAATATGAACAGTCCTGTAAACTTCATTTTGAACAAATCTCCGGGTGAATTGACCAATGGCTGGAAATCGTTTAGTAAACCGCTTATGCGCAGTTCAACTTTAACGCGGGTTTTGGGAATATTGTTCGTAGCGGTCGTCGTGGGTGGATTGATTGGCTGGCTGGCCAGTCGTGGCCCGTCCTCAGGGCGGAAACCACTGCCCGAGACCGTTGTTCAAACGGCTGTTCCCGAACCCGAACCGAAACCGGCCGCCGTCAAACCCGCCATCAAAGTGGAAGTAACTCCCCCTTCCGAAGTCGTTGCGACGAATGAGTTGGATGATCCAGCGATGTGGGAAGAAAAGCTCGACGCGATTCTGGGCGATGGGGATGACGACACAAACAAAAAGGGGCTGCAACTTTTGGAAATGATGTCAAAAGTCGGCGAAGAGGCGCAGGTGGAAATTGCCGGGCACGTCGTCAATTTGTTGGATGATGAGAACTTTTTTAAAGCGGCAAAATATCTGACCAACGCCGAAGTGCCCGAAGCCGTTTCCTCCGTTTTCCTGGATGATTTGTACAATCGGGATAATTCGGTCAAGCTGCCCCTCGTTCTCGCTGTGGCGCGGAACGAAAAGCATGCGCTCCGCGATGAAGCCAAGGATTTGCTCGAGCTTTATATCGAGGAAGATCACGGAACAAATTGGGCTGAATGGGAAACGGCCATGAAGACCTGGTTGAAAGATCATCCCGAGTGAGCGTCCAGCGCCGTAGTGGTTCAATTTGAATTCGTTGCGGGTTTGGAGTTCCGCGTTTACGCGGTTTCGGACCGCCTAAAGGCGGAACTCCAAACCAAACTGTGCCACTCCCTCAACCGCCCGCCGCTTGCTTTGCCCAAAACCGACAGCTAATCTCCCGCGCAATGCGCCTTTTGGATCGCTACTTGTTGCGCGAACTACTCTTTCCGCTGGCCTATTGCCTGTGCGGATTTTTAATTTTTTGGGTTTCCTCGGATTTGATCAGTGAAATCGGGAGCTTTCAAAAAAAGCACCTCGTCCTCCGCGAAATCGCCGAATATTACCTCGTGACCACACCGGAACTTCTTCTGGTTGTCATGCCCGTTGCCCTTCTGCTCGCCTTGCTTTATGCGCTGACCACTCACGCCCGTTACAACGAATTGACGGCCATGCGCGCAGCCGGGATCAGCCTTTGGCGCATCGCCATGCCCTACTTCTCAGTCGGCCTTTTCTTCAGTTTGGTCTGCCTTGCCATTAATGAACTCTGGGTTCCCGGCAGCACCGAGAAAGCGGAAGAAATCTTGCACAGCCATGACGCGCGACCCAGTAACCCTCTGGGCGCAAATTGGCGGAGCGATTTAAGATTTTTAAATTCGCGGGACAATCGCGCCTGGCGAATCAAAGCTTATCATCAAAAAACTTTTCAACTTCAAGGTGTCTTCATTGATTGGACTTTGCGGGATGGAAAACGTTGTTTTATTACTGCGCAGTTCGGGAAGTTCTCCGAGGGAACCTGGCAATTTTCCAACGTGGAGCAAGTGACTTATTCCTCGGCGCAAGATCTGGCTGGCACCCGCCTTTCGACGAATTTGATCGAGTTCTCCGACTGGCAAGAAAGCCCAGGCCTGATCAAAAGCGAAATAAAAATCAACAATCTGAACAGCAAGCAGGCACTGAAAAAACCGCAACTTTCCATCGCCGACATCTTAAATTACCTGCAACTTCACCCGCGTCTCGATGCCAACACCCGCTCCCTCATCAGCACTCAACTTCACGGACGCATCGCTGCACCCTGGACCTGTTTCATTGTTGTTTTAATCGCGTTGCCCTTTGGCGCGCTCTCCGGTCGCCGCAATGTTTTTGTCGGGGTGGCGAGCAGTATTTTTATTTGCTTCAGTTATTTCATTTTGTTGCGACTCGGTTTGGCGCTCGGCATTGGTGGTTATTTACCCGGGTGGCTCGCCGCATGGTTGCCAAATATTTTATTCGGCTCCGCTGCGATTTGGTTCACTCTGCGGGTCAGGTAATTCGATGAAAACATTGCACTTCTATCTCACCCGCCAGGTGTTCGCGACTTTGTTGATTACCGTCGCGGTTTTTACGTTTGTCTTGCTGCTCGGCAACGTCCTCAAAGAGGTATTGTCGATGCTCGTAAATCGTCAGGCCAGTTTGCTGATGGTCGCCAAAGCAGTCGGACTCTTGATTCCCTATGTTCTCCTGTTCGCACTGCCGATGGGGATGCTGACGGCGACGCTGCTCGTCTTCGGTCGATTCAGCGCCGACCAGGAATTGACTGCCGCGCGAGCGAGTGGTCTTAGTCTGCTCGCGCTCGTGACGCCGGTTTTGCTCCTGAGTGTGGTTCTAAGCTTTGTTTGCGCGTGGGTGAATATGCAACTGGCACCGCAATGTCGCGTTGCCTACAAGAAACTTCTTTATAGCGCGGCTTTGGCGAATCCATCTGTGTTGCTGCGTGAAAATCAATACAACGATTTTCCCGGAGGCTGGTCCATCTATGCGCGAAAGGTGAGGGACAATAATTTGCAGGACGTGAAAGTTTACCAGGTTCAGGAAGATTCAATGTATTGGGCAAATGCGCGCGCCGGAAAATTTGTGGTCAAGGACGGCCAGTTGTTTTTGACCTTATTCGACGCCACCCCTTTTGAAGTTAAAGGTGAAAATGTATTTTCGTTAGGAATACAGGAAGAGGCAACTCTCCCGATCCCGACATTATCCAACGACAACGCACCCAAACCAAGTCTCAGCGAAATGAGTTCCACGGAATTGTGGGCGCAGTTAAGAAGGCTCGAAAAAGCGTTTCGCCACACCCAAGCGAGCACCAATACCACCTCTGAGGCGATGCGCGCGGAACTTCGCCAAATGGCCAAAATCCGCAGCGACATCACCATGCCGGTCCGGGTGCAGATTCACCGTCAAATCGCGTTTTCGTTTGCCTGCATCGGATTTACGCTGATCGGAATTCCCCTCGGCATTCGCGCCCATCGCCGCGAAACCAGCGCCGGTATCGCCATCGCATTGGTTCTTGTCCTCCTTTACTACAGTTTTATTATTCTGGCCCAAGCCTGGGATACGCGTCCTGAATTGGCACCGCACCTCATCGTTTGGCTGCCTAATCTTATTTTCCAAGCCATCGGTGGGGTTCTTCTCTGGCGAGCCAACAAAGGATTTTAGTTTTCGATGATTTA
>JBKJOA010000473.1:0-12260 GCA_046593365.1 Limisphaerales bacterium | reverse complement strand
GCCTGATTATAAGTTCGGCAGCAGTGGGTTCAGAATTTTCTCCAGCCGTTCCGCAATGGCTTTGTAACCCTCATCATTCGGATGAATGTAATCCGACATCAAATTCGGCGATCCTAGAATGCCGCTCAAAATATTTGGCACGAGCAAGACGTGTTTCTCCTGGGCCAGTCTTTTAAACGGCTTCGCGTAGCGATCCGAAACTGAAGCGCTCCGCACGCCGATTAAAACCACAAAACTGCCAGCCTCATTCAATCGGTCGATGATGGTCGCGAGGTTCGCAAACGTTTTTTCCTGTGGCAGTTGTTGCAGTCCGTCGTTGCCGCCAAGGCAAAGCAAAACGACCCGCGGTTGCAGCCGCACAATTTCTTCAAGCCGATTCAAAGCGTTCTCGGTGGTCTGGCCAGGAACACCCTGGTTACGAATCGTCCGGCCCATCTTCTGGCTCAACAAAGTCGGATAATCGTTTCCCGGTGCGGCACCGAAACCGGAGGTGAGGCTGTCGCCGAAGGCAACCCAATCGCCCGTGGCGCGCGGAGGAAGATTAGCGTAAGTAGTCGTCCGACAGTTTCGGAAACCAACGAATGAGCCAGCCCCGAGCAACAGAACAATCGTTAAAATTTTCCAATGCTTCACGTGAATTTTAAACCAACATTTTTCGAATTGTTTCGATTTTAAGGTTGAACCAGGCTGGAAGCGAGTTAACAAAGGCGTTGTGAATTTTAATCGTTGTTGAACTGCGCATGGCCCTTCCCCTCACCTACAACGTTCGCAATGTGTTCGTGCGCTGGCGCGCAACGCTCGCGACCATTCTCGGTGTGGCCCTGGTCGTGGCCGTTTACGTCCTGGTGCAAGCGCTCGCGGTTGGCCTGGAAAAATCCAGCGGCAACACAGGCGATCCACGCAACGTGATGATCGTGCGAAAAGGTTCCACAGCGGAATCCAGCAGCCAGGTGACGCGAGAGCAGCTTCGCCTGATTCAATACTGGCCGGAAATTGCGCGCGATGAAGCCGGCCACCCGCTGTTTTCAGCGGATGTTCTGGTGCTGATCAATTTGATGCGCCGCGATAATAAAGGGGAGGCGAATGTTTTGATGCGCGGGATTTCTCCGGTCGGCATGAATCTGCGCCCCCAGGTTTCGCTCGTAACCGGACGCTGGTTTATTCCCGGCAAAAGAGAAGTGGTCGTCGCCAGGAAATTGGCCAATCGCATGGCAAATTTCGAAATTGGACAACGCTTCAAAAGTGCGGGGCAGGAATTGACGGTGGTTGGTTTGATGGATGGCCAAAACAGCGCGTTCGACTCAGAGGTCTGGATGGATGCGGATGAAGCCCGATCAATTTTTGACCGCGAAAATTATTCAAGCATCCTGGTGCGGGTGCTGTCGGACCAGGACGCGAGTTCGCTCACCAACAAAATGGAAACCGACAAGCGCCTGCCGTTGCGCGGGTTGTCGGAAGTCGCTTACTACAGCGCGCAAACCATGACGGCCCTGCCGATAAAAATTCTCGGAAATTTTTTGGCCACCGCCATGTCCATTGGCGCGGTGTTCGCCGCCATGAATACGATGTATGCCAGCGTCGGTGCCCGGACCCGCGAGATCGGGACGCTCCGCGTGCTCGGATTTCGGCGGCGCTCAATTCTTCTTTCGTTTCTTTTTGAAGGCGCATTTTTGGCCTTGGTCGGCGGGGGCATTGGATGCCTCCTGTCGCTGCCGATGAACGGTTACGCGACCGGAACCATGAGCTTCGAATCGTTTAGCGAGATTGTTTTCCAGTTCCGGATTACGCCGTGGCTCGCGACGAAGGGATTGATTTTCTCCGTGTTCGTCGGGGTGGTCGGCAGTTTTTTGCCAGCCTTGCGCGCCGCCCGATTGCCCGTCATCGCCGCGCTGAAATCCGTGTAAATCTTAAAACCACACCCATGCAATTCTGCTTTCCTGATTTCGTAAATCGCAGCATCTTCGCCACGCCAAATGAATTCTGACAAACTCAACCAGCTCAAAATCGACACCCGCGCCAAGTCGCGGCCCAAAGCGGCCTTTTGGCTGATCGTGGTTTTCGTTGTCCTTGTCACCGCCGTCGCCATTTATTTTGCGTGGCCAAAAAGCAACGACTCCCGACGTTTAATTGGTTCGAAAAAACCATCTGCCGTCACGAACTCCACGGTGGTTGCCCCACCGCAAAGGTCGAATGACGCCTTGCTGACGGTAAGCGGCTACATCGTCAATCGCGAACGGATTGAGTTGAGTCCTCGTTTTCTCGGCGTGGTTAATTGGATCGGCGTGAAAAAAGGCGATGCCGTCACCAACGGCCAGGTCGTGGTCTTGCTGGATGATGCGGAACAAAAAGCGCGGGTGGCCGAGTCCCGAGGCCGTGTGACCAACGCGCAAGTTTCCGTGGCCAAAGCCGAATTGGATTACAATCGCGTCCGGGCATTGAGCGCGACGCAGGTCGAATCCAAGCAAGCCGAAGACGACGCACGGCTGCGGGTGGATTCCGCGCGCGCTTCGATGACCGAAGCAGAGGCGAACCTGCAGTTGGCGCAAACGTACCTGAATTGGACTGTGATTCGTTCGCCCATTGACGGCGTCGTCTTGGAAAAACTGGTCGATCCGTCAGAGTTGGTGGTTCCGCAAAGTTTCGGCGGAGGACGAGGCCCAAGCACCGCGCTGATTGCTCTCGCAAACCCAAAGGATTTACAGGTGGAAATTGATTTGAACGAAGCGGATCTGGCCAAGGTGTTTTTAAATCAAAAATGCCGCGTCAGCCCGGAAGCGTATCCCGACAAAACGTATGGCGGTTACGTCGCGGAAATTGCTCCAGAAGCTAATCGGCAAAAAGGCACGCTGCAAATCAAAGTGCAGATCCAGGAGCCGGATAAATTTCTCACACCTGAATTAAATGCGAAGGTCGAGTTCCTGCCTGGGAAAAAGATTTGAAACGGACTGCGTTTAAAAAAGAAAAGGCCTCCGAGTTATCGAAGGCCTAGCAGGATTTCGCAAGGCTTGTGCGTGTTACGTGTGGTTTGGGAAAACCCATCCACGTTACGCGGTTCTTTACCGCAGGTCAGACACCGGCAGTTCAAGATTGTTTGAAAGTTTCCGAAATATTTTATCTGTTCATAAGTAGAAGTCATATTTTGCTCAACGAAAAGCGTCAGAAAAATTACGACAAACAGGCGGAAATTGGAGGATGGTGGAGCCTATCGGGTTCGAACCGATGACCCCCACAATGCCATTGTGGTGCTCTACCAACTGAGCTAAGACCCCATCCAAAGTGCGCCGCAATTTAAAGAGCTGCCGTTTTTTGTCAAGAAAGCGAGCGCGGCGATTGGAAATTTGTTACCGCTTCCATCGGCTTAAATGCATCCGGAGGCGCGGGCTGATTTATAACCAGCCAATAAAAACCAAGCTGTTTGATAATTTCTCGAAATTCGGCGAAATCAATCGGCTTCTGAATGTAGCTGTTCACACCGAGATGGTAGCCTTCCACCATGTCGCGCTGTTGCGTGGAGGAGGTCATCACCACGACTGGCACGGCTTTGGTTCGAGGGTCTGCCTTCACCGCCCGCAAAACCTCCAAGCCATCCACTTTGGGCAATTTCAAGTCGAGCAGGACGACTCGGGGTGGATGCTCGAAACTACGGTCTTCATGTGCGCCCCGGCAAAAAAGAAAATCCAACGCCTCTTCCCCATCGCGAGCAACATGAATTTTATTCGCAAAGTTATTTTTTTTGAGAGCGAATAGAGCAAGCTCCAAATCATCGGGATTATCTTCGACCAGTAAAATTTCGATTGCAGTGCTCATATTTTTAAAAAACTAAACTCGCCGAATTCCTCGCAAAGTAAAATAGAAAGTTGCGCCCCCATCGAGTTTCGCTTCGGCCCACACCCGGCCTCCGTGAAGTTGAACAATCCGCTGGACGGTCGCCAAACCGACGCCTGTCCCTTCGAAATCCTCCGTGCGATGCAGCCGTTGAAAAACCCCGAAAAGTTTATTCACATATTTCATGTTGAAACCGACCCCATTGTCGCGAACGAAGACAGCGGTCTCCCCATTCACCAACGCTTTGTCGATTTGAATCACTGCCGTCTCACGTGGCCGCGAATATTTGATCGCATTGGAGATCAGGTTCGTGAAAACCTGCTTGATCAATCCAGGATCACATTCTGCGCAGGGCAATTCGCCCACCTGCCATTCAATTTTGCGCGCCTCGAATTCGGGTTTCAATTCGGCCAAAACTTCATCAACAATCACATTGAGACGAATGTTCCGCTGGATGATTTCCAGACGACCGACCCGGGAAAGATTTAATAGATCGTCCACCAACTGCCCCATGTTTTTCACTCCGTTGCGAATGCGTTCCAAATACCTTTTACCAGGGTCCGATATATTCGGATGCAGGTCTTCTTCGAGCATTTGCGCGAACGCGTCGATATGTCGTAAAGGCGCGCGCAAATCGTGTGAAACAGTATAAGTAAATGCTTCCAGTTCCTTGTTCGTGGCAGCCAGTTCAGCCGTTCGTTGGAGAACACGTTCCTCCAGTTGTGTGTTGAGCGCGCGAATCTGTTCCTCAGCGCGAATCCGGTCGGAAATGTCTCTTGCACTGGCCGATGCTCCAATGATTTTACCGTCCACATTTTTAATGGGTGACAACGTGATCGAGACAAAAAATATCGTTCCATCTTTTCTTTGGCGAACCGTTTCATAGTGCTCGATCCGCCCGGATTGGATTCGGTTCAAAGTGCGGCGCTCTTCCTCCAGGCGATCCGGCGGGATCAGGAAATCAACCTTTTGTCCAATCGCCTCCATTATCGTGTAACCAAACATTCGCTCGGCTCCCGCATTCCAACTCACAATTGTTCCCGTTAAATCTTTTCCCACAATCGCATCGTCGGAGGACTCCACAATTGCGGCCAGCAGTGACAAGGCTTCGGCGGCTTCCTTTCGCTCCGTTATGTCGGTGATGAAACCGCAGAATGTGATCACGTCGCCGGTTTTCATAGGGCTGATGGACAATTCCACGGCGAACTCAGAGCCGTCCCGGCGCAAGGCACTGATTTCAAAAAGATGATTGAGAACCGGGCCAACGCCAGTCGCCAAAAAATGATTGAGGCCGCGTTGATGCGCCTCCCGATAGCGCGGCGGGATGATGGTGTCGCCAAGGTTCCGTCCAATTGCTTCCTGGCGCGTCCAGCCAAAGAGATGCTCCGCCCGGACGTTCCAATCAATGATAGCGCCCGACGCATCTATTACCACCACTGCACTGATCGCGGAATTCAGCACGGCTCGCGACCGCCCCTCGCTTTCCGTCAAGGCCAAATCGCGTTCATGGATTTGCGTGAGCATGTGATTGAACGCGTCGGTCAGCAGTCCCAATTCGTCCTTGCCGAATTTTCGCGCACGAACCAGATAATCTTTTTTGAAAGAAACGGCTTTAGCGGTTTCGGCCAGTTCCAGGATCGGTTCTGAAATCCGTTTCTGTAGCCAATTGGAAAGAGCCAGTGCCGTAAGCAGTGAAACAACCATGACCCCAAAGACGATCCACCCGTAAAGCGCCAACCGGCGATACATCGGCTGCAAATCGGTTTTCACGTAGAGTGTGCCGATTCGATGATCGCCTTCACGAACCGGCACGTAAAAATTTAAAGTGCGCCCCTCGAAAACATGTCCGTCCGTTTGAGCAACCGCCGGAAATTGTTCCAGCGGTGTGTTCGTCGGATAGCGTGCCCACATTTTGTTGTCCTTCTTGTAAAGACTGGCTTGCAGGATCGTCTCCTCGGCCTGCAACTTTGAAAGAATTTCCACCGCCGCCTTTTCGTCGTCGAAGGTCAACGCCGCTGTGCTGTTGGCGGCCACGATCTGGGCCAAAGTTTGCGAGTTCTCCAGCACGGTGCCCCGGAAGGCGACAAGTTCATAAACAATGAACACTGCCGCAGTCAAAAGAAGCACCACGCTACTGGTCAGCATGATGACGGCCGTCAGCTTCCGTTTGATTGGGACATCTCTGAGATTCATTGCTACTTCACGGTCGAAATAATCTCAGCAATTTGAAGTAATTTGGAGCTAATGGAAAGGTTTGCCTCTTTAGCCGCCTCCAGGTTTATCTTCAAACGGATCTTGTTGTTTTCCGTCAAAAAACGAATAACGCCTCCTAACCGCGCGAAATTTTCCACGTCGCCGACCGTTAAAATACTTCGTCCTTTTAAAGCCGCTAAAATGGATTTTAATTTGTCCTCTTCCGAAGCGCCGATAAAAAGCACATGACAATCTGTGATGTCATTGACGCGTTTGAAACGGCGGACTTCGAGCCGCCGGTTTTTCACAACTTCGCTGATAATCGTTTCGTCCAACGTATTGCCAAACGGATCGTTGCCGAGCACGCCGATCACGATCGGGCTTTGCTCATCGGCAAAAGCGTTGGGCGGAAAATCAACATATTGCAGGAAGTTGTAAAGATAGACCGCTTTGAGTTTGTATTCCGCCGTGGTGGGTTGAGCTTGAATGGTCCCAATCCCGGCAAATAGGGACAACAACACCAAGAGCCTCATTTTTTGGAATGAGTTTCGGACGGAAGAAGAATGAAGGTGTTGGTTTAAAATCGCCATGTCACCTTTCCGAAAACGCCGCGCTCGATTTCGCGCCGGGTTGCCGTAGCTGCACCGAACTCAGGATGTTGGCTGTCGATCAGATTTTGGCCCACGATGGAGAACTCGAGGTTGGGCGTCGGGTTCCAACCGAGCCGCAAATCTAAAGTAACGTATGAGGGCACGGTGCTTTTTCGGCCACTGGAATAAAAGTTGAGGCGGTCAATCCAACGGAGACGCCCGTCCAATTCCAGGTTGCAAGGCAGCGACATGTAGGAAGAAAGAAAGATCTGGTTCTCGGGATCGGGAATTTCCCCCTGCCCGCGGTTGACCTCAGTTCCGCGTTTTTTGGCGCGGATTTGTTCCTCCAAAAAAGTATAGCCGGCCCGCCATCGCCACCATTCCAACATTTGATAAGAGACATCGAGTTCCACTCCGTAAGTTTCGCCCTCAGACAAATTGCCAAACGTCGGGGCAGGCCCCGGCGAGATGCCGCGAATGTCGTCGTATTGATTGAAGAAAGTGGAAATGGATGCGGACATTTTTTCGATGGGTTGAGTGCGATAGCCGAGTTCGTAGGCGATGACGGTTTCAGAAACAAAGTTCGGTCCGCCATTGAGAACGGAGTGGGGCGCAGCGCGGGGCACGAAAAGGTCGGTGTCCACGCGCGAAGGTGTGCGGACGGCGCGGGAGACGGCTGACCAGAGCATATGATTGGTGGCGAAATTCCAACTGAGGCGTCCGCTGGGTTGAACTTCGATCCCGGTGTAATCGTTGTGTTCCAGTTTTGTGCCGAAGGTGAAGATGAGTTGCTCGTGCAACTTGATTTCATCCTGAATGAATGCGCTGAAGATGTTGCGGTTCAAATGGGCCGGAAGAAAGGCGAGGGCGGCGCTGTTCTCCACAACGTTGCGGGTGTGACGGAAAGCCGTTCCCCAAAGTAGGCTGTGCCTTTCGCCCAGGGCAAAGTGATGTTGGAAATCAATGTCATAGGTGTCGAGGTTGTCGCCATAGGTTGCGAAATCGCGATGAGTGCGGTCGTGATAAAGTTGCAGACTGAAATCGGATTCCTCGGAAATGATGTGCGACCAGCGTGACAAAATATTTCCACCGTTGATCCTGGCGTCATCATTTCCGATTTGAGTTTCTTCCCCATGATAAAGGTCGCCTTGAAAAGTGACGCGGTCGTTGGCGGAGGCATCCCAATCGAGACGAAAGCCGCCCTGCGCTTTCCACCAATCATCGTGCGCATCCTTGCCGTTTGAAAACTCCGTGCTGTTGCGATCAAAGTATTTGCCGTAAATCCGATAAAAAACGTTGCTCGCCATCATGCCGCCATAACGCACACCGGCGAATTCGCGCAATTCCGTGCCGCCGCCGACGGTGAGCAACGTGCCTTGAGTGTCTTTGGCCGATTTGCTGACGATGCTGATTATTCCGTTGACCGCATTGGCGCCGTAAAGAGTTGCGCCCGGGCCGCTGATGACTTCGATGCGATCAATGTCTTCGAGGAGATAATCCTGCGCGTCCCAAAACACCCCGGAGAAAAGCGGCGTGTAAATCGTTCGCCCGTCGATCAGGACGAGCATTTTGTTGGCGGTGGTCCCGTTGAAACCGCGCGCGGTGATGCCGTAACTGCGCGCATCCGTTTGCGCCACTTGCAGGTTGTTCGCCAGTCGCAACGCTTCGGGCAGGCTCGACACGCCGGAGCGGCGAATGTCTTCCGCAGTGATAACTTGAATGGCCGCCGCCGCCTGATTGTATGGCTCGGGCCGTTTAGAAACGGACGTGACATCCAGTTTCATCAAATCTTCGAGGCTCAGTTTTTTTAACTGGGCAGGCGACGCTTCCAACGCGTTCGTGTCGGCCAACCCATCGGCGCGCCCCGTGGTCGCTGCGAGCAGCATTGCGACGGCTGTCATTCGACCCAACGCGCAAAGAATTTTTTTGGGCGCATCAAGATTGGCGGAGGACACCCGCAAGAATCTTCTCGTCGTTTTTATCATCGCGTTCATCGATTCGTTAGTGTTTTGGCGCGAACCTTCAAAATTCTGAAAGTCCTGCGGTGCAGTGGGTTTCATTGGGGAGATCGAAAAATTACGTCGCCTTCCCCTGTTGGGAAAACTCGCGAATACGGCTGTGTGCAAGCTTGGAGACAAGCCCCATCATCAAATCGAATTGTTCTGGCGATTCAACGTATTTCCACTCGGGTTTTCCCTGATTTTTAATTTGAGCACTGTGAAAAGTCCAATGAATTTTCACCCGCTACATCAATTCAAAAGCGCCGCGCAAAAAGAGGATTCGGGCAATCTGTTGCATAAAATAAATTATGGACACGTTTTGAGACTTCGAACGCTCTTCAAAAAGGGAGCAATTGATAGATCCAGATCAAGCCGCGCGCGCCGAATTCTGAAGCCAGAATGATGACCGCGATTGCGACCACGGGAGCAAAATCAATTTTCTTTGCGCGAAGCGGAATCCAGGAAAACGGTTTCAACATTTGGGTCGCCGTCTGGTCGATAAAGATCCAGAACGGCCACGCGCCAAAGTAAATATAGCTGTTCAGCAGGTAAAGCAGCAGGACGGCGACGATCAAATATTTCCATACGAAATAAATGGCGAATCCAGCGACCGCGCCCTGCTCCACCAGATGCGCGAACGATTTTGGTGTGGGCAAAAGACCGAGCGCCGCCAGCGGTTTGTTGAAAATGCACCACAGCAGAATCATCGTGAACCAAGGGAGTAGTAATTTCACAGTCCTGGGGAGGAAATCCAGTTTTCCCAATTGAACGCGGGCGAGATTCTGGAGTGGGTCGCCTTCGGCACGTTTGCTGTTCAAGATCGAAATCAGGAGCAGGCAAAGATAGAAAATCGTGAGCGCTGCCCCGAAACTTACAAACGAAAAAAGAAAGATTCTCCAGAAAAAGTCACTGCGAAATGAAAGCGGGATCAAGCCAAACCAGATTTGCGGCGTCCAATCCAGCGCGGAGCCAAGCTGCCAATACAAAATGGTGCGTGCGATCAGCAGCATCAGGAGCGCGAGCGGAAAATAGAATCGTGGATAATGCGGACCCGCCTTCTTCAACGTGGTAATCAGCGAAATGCCGCGCGCAGAAAGTTCCTGTCCTTTGCCCCGCCATTTCAACCAGAGCAGCAAACCGGCGAAGTTTAAAATGGCGTCGATGAATGACATGAACTCGCGGATGCTAGAAAAAATCTGGATGGCGGCAATCCAGAATATTTTCAGTTCCCGCCATTTTGCTCTTTGAAGTGGGCAAGGCGCGCTGTTTGATTCAGGCAATGATCGGAGTGGCAATCAACGCAGTTGGAATCGTGGCGGGTGGAATTGTAGGGATGACAAGAAAACAACCTCTCACCGCCGCCAACGAATCCTTTTTCAAGGTGGCGATGGGAGCCGCCACCGTTTTCCTCGGTCTCCAACTCACATGGCAAAATCTAAACGGAAGCATTGGGATTTTCTTCAAGCAGCTCGTGATTGTGTTGCTGTCCATGACTATCGGTAAGTTGATCGGCCCATTGCTGCGATTGCAAAAAAGTTCCAACTCAATTGGGAAATACGCTACGAACAAAATGTTGGCGGCCAATCCAACGGAAAAATTCAGCGATGGTTTCGTCGTTGCGGCGCTGCTGGCCTGCGCGAGTCCACTCGCCGTTTTTGCATCCGTGCAGGAAGGGTTGAGTGACAATGGGTTCGCACCGGTGTTCGTGGTGAAGGCGGTAATGGACGGCCTGGCGGCGATGACGTTTGTTTCCATTTTTGGCTGGGGTGTGATGCTGGCGGCGATTCCGGTCGTGGCTTTTCAAGGAACGATTTTTCTTCTGGTTGGAAAATTGACGCCAACGCTTGAGAAACACGGGTTGGTGGATTCGATCCTTGCTACGAACGGCCTCCTGATTTTCTGTGTCGCCCTGATCATTTTAAACCTGAAAAAAGTCAAGCTGGCTGATTACCTGCCGAGTCTTGCCATCGCGCCCCTCATCACCTGGCTTTGGAAATGATCCGCTGAAATTGAGAATCTGCTTGAAAGGTTTTTCGCGCTGATCCGATAATCCTGCCCAATACCTTGCTAAACCAAATCATGAAACAAGTTCGCATCGGAATCGTCGGAATGGGCAACATGGGCAAATACCACGCAAATTATCTGCTCGCCGGAAAAATCAACCGTTGCGTACTAACTGCCGTCAGCGATGCGTTCACCGCGAATCTGGAGAGCTACAAGCAGCTTAAAACTTTTGAGAGCGCCGAGACGATGATTCGTTCGGGCGAGATCGACGCGGTGATTATTGCGACGCCGCATTTTCTGCACACCACCATTGGGATTGATGCGCTGCAAAATGAAATTCATGTGCTGGTCGAGAAACCTATTTCCGTGCACAAAGCCGATTGCGAACGTCTGACCGCCGCTCACAAAAATAAAAAAATTATTTTTTCGGCGATGTTCCAATCGCGCACCGAAGCCCGCTGGAAAAAAATTAAAGCTCTTGTTGACGGCGGTGAACTCGGAAAAATCGTCCGCACTAATTGGATCGTGACGGATTGGTTTCGCACGGAAGCCTATTACGCGAGTGGCGGTTGGCGCGCGACCTGGAAGGGCGAAGGCGGCGGCGTTCTCCTGAACCAATGCCCGCACAATCTTGATATTTTACAGTGGCTTTGCGGTCGGCCCAATAAAGTTCGCGGCTTCTGCCAGCTCGGACGTTATCACGACATTGAAGTCGAAGATAACGTCACCGCCTACTTTGAATATCCGGGCGGCGCGACCGGCTCTTTCATTACGTCAACGGGAGAAGCGCCGGGAACAAACCGATTGGAAATCGCCGGCGAGCGGGGACGAATTGTGGTCGAGCAAAACAAAATCAATTTCACGCGCAACGAAGTTTCCATGTTGCAATTCAGCAAATCCGCCAAAGCGGGCTTTGCCAAACCGGAAATCTGGAACGTGGAAATTCCATTGGAATCCACCGGCGGCAAACACGAAGACATCACCCAAAATTTTGTCGATGCGATTCTGGACGGCGCTCCGCTGATTGCTCCAGCCGAAGAAGGTGTCTGGTCGGTCGAACTGGCGAACGCGATTCTTTACTCATCGCTCATTGGCGAAACGGTCGAAATGCCGCTTGACGCTGCGGCCTACGAAAAGAAATTGAACCAACTGATTGCCGAATCGAAGTTCGAGAAAAAAGTGGTGGACACGGTGGTGGGCGAAGATTTCACGAAATCATTTGCGGCAAATCGGTAGCCGTAGCGGCGTCTCGGCAGAGCGCCGCTGAAATTAATTTAAAAAATACGGCGCTCTGCCGAGACGCCGCTACAAATAAATTATGATTCTCACAGGCATTGGCGACGAAGCGGGCGCGAATATCGACGCGCAAATCAGGGCAACCCAGGAACTCGGATGGGAACATCTGGAAATGCGCTTTGCCGAAGTACCCGGTTTTCCAAAAGGGAACTTTCACGACATTCCTGAAGCCGCCTTTGAAATCGCGGTCGAGAAACTACAATCGGCGGGTGTCGGCGTTTATTGTTTTGGATCAGCCATTGCCAATTGGGCCAAGAAACTCTCCGATCCCATGGAAATTACCATCGGCGAAGTTTGCCGTGCGATTCCGCGCATGCAGCGTCTCGGCACGAAATACGTTCGAGTAATGAGT
>JBKJOA010000467.1:0-9809 GCA_046593365.1 Limisphaerales bacterium | reverse complement strand
CCTTGTCGATATTCCCAGTTTGTTCCGTCATAACGGATCGCGCCCATGCGCGTGCCAAACCAGACCACGCCATTTTCGCCAGCGGCCATCGTGGTAAAATCATTGTAGGGCAACCCTTCAGCGCCAGTGAACAATGTCCATTCCTTGTCCAACCGACCCACACCCTGCGGCGAAGCGAACCACAAACGTCCCTGCGTGTCATAAGCCACGCCGTGCACATTCACCGGTGCCCAACTGCGACCGTTCTTGTCGGAAGGAAAGAGACGCGTCCATTTCTCATTTGCGTCCAGTTGGAAAAGCCCGGAAGCCGCGCCAACGATGAGGTGAGATCCAACTGCAACCTGGAAGACGGAACGGTTTTCGCCCAACAAATCATTTAACGCAGTAATCGGCTTCAGCACACCACCCGTCTGCAAAAACAAACCTTGATCAGTGGCCAGATAAATTTTCTCACCAACGTTGATCGAATTTACTTTGGCTCCGCCCGGCAAAGAAGCGACGACATTGACCTTGTCTCCTTCGAGCGAAAGCAGTTGTTTTTTTGCCACAAAAAATGTTTTTCCGCGACGACTCGCAACGGCTTCCACCGGCGCATCACCCGTCCCTTGCACCAGCGCCCAACGGTCGTTATTAAATCGCGCCAGTCCTTTGGCCGTTCCCGCGAAAACCGTCTTTCCGTCCAGCGCCACCGAAGTGATCGCGTCGGCGGGTAAACCGTCGGCTGAAGTAAATTCCGTGCGCACTTCCTGTTTGAAAATGCCAATGTTGATGGACGGTTTTTCCGCTGCCGGTGACGAGAGGTTGATGAGCAAGGTGCAAAGGAGGGAGGTGGTGACGAGATGATGCCGCATGTTATTAATCGTTAAATGTGTAATCAAGCAGCGGCATCATTGCGGTTCACTCACGATGATTCAACTTGAAACTGCCACGGTTTGCACTGGAGTCCAAAAAATCCCTTGAACAACTCGGGTGAAGGATAGATTCACGTCCACCCTGTCCAAAGAGATGAAAAATTCCTCTTCAATTTTATTGGCGAAGACGAAAGCGACTTATGCAATTCCGTTTGGGATATTGCTATTTTGCATTGTTTCGCTCCAAGCAAGTTTATTACAAGTTGCGCAAGGCGCGGGTTTGCTCAATTAATTACTCTATGGAAAGGTTGGAATATTTCATGGTCGGAAGAGTTGAAAGCTCAAAACGGACGAGGAAGTTTTAGCTAGTTTTTGATCAAATCACCTCAACGCCATGAAAAATTATATTAACAAAAATCACATATGGCTAGACGGAGAGAAGGTAAGACTCACAGACAGTGCGGCCAGAAAATCATTGTTCGACGCTTGGGCAAGAAAACGAACTCATCTGGTAGTTTCTGAGAGTTGGCGGGCAGGAGTAAACGAAGCGTGGTTTAAAAGAAGTCGATTCTACCGAAGTCCCGACTTTACATTGAATTTATTCGACATTTTAACAAAGAAACATGATGGTTTTGAGAGTTCGGCAAAGGGTGTGTTTGCACTTTGGTATGATGACAGAAAAAAGCAATTTCAAGGCGAAAGCCGCCTAATTTTTGGAGGAAAAACTTTCCAGGGGTCTTGTTGCTACGACGGGCTTTATCTTGACTGTGATTTCTTCTCAAATGGTGAGTTTTATACTTGTATAATCGAGCATCTTAAAAACCCTATTGGAGTGGAGATTAAAATGCGACACTCAAACGGAGAACATGTGGAACATCTTCAGATCTTCCCGAAAAAATACGGATTACGTCTGTCGCGAGGAGATTTGTTTTGGGACGTATTTCCAGGAGGAGATTTTGCGGATGAAGTTATATCGGGCATTAAATTTTTTGTTAAAGGTATTTGGTTGGGCTGGAAATGCAATCAAACGGAACCGTTTAAGGTGTGCGACGACATCCGGGCAATGTTGGTTTTTATGGCATTTTCATTGTTAATTGGAACGTATTTTCCTAACGATGAAATTACAGCAGGATAACGACCAAATTCCCGTTAGGGGGCAGCAGTTTGAATATGGGTTTGATGACGATTGGAATCGGAACACAACCCAGTCCCGGCGGGGATGAGAATGGAGCGGATTTGCGGCTGGTGAGTTACACGGTGAAGACTCTCAATCAATACATGCAGAGAGCGGTGCCCGGTTATGCGGACATCGAAGGACTGGCGTTGGCGACGAACAGCGTGACGGTGAATTCGCAGACGACTTATCTCCGTGGAGAATATTTCTGCAGGAATTGAGCGTGGCTAACAGTAGCGCATCGGTCTGGCAATCCGTGACCCATGCTGCATCGGGTGAAACGACCGCAACTGAAAGCCTGTTTGAAAAGTAGCAGCCGAAGTGAGGAGCCTTTGACTTTCTCCGCCGATCGACTTGGAAAACCGGACGGTTTGAGCCTCGTTGCCTCGGCTGCCACGCGAATCGGGAGTTCTTAAACAGGCTCTGCGAGATAACGGGTCAGCGTTTCGGCGGCTCCAGACCCATCACGAATTTCAAAACTCCGCCCTGCTCTATCTCGCCATGTTTGATCCAGGAGCGGTCCAGCGGAATGTCATTCAACCAAACCTGGCGAACGTAAGAATGATTCAGCGCAAAGTTTTCAGCGATCACGATGAGGGGCTTGTTTTTCAACTTAATTTCGGCCTTCTCAAAGAGCGGCGTGCCTAACTGATATTTGTCAGAGCCTGCAATGGGGTAGAAGCCGAGTGCGCTAAAGACGTACCACGCCGAGAGGGTTCCGGCGTCATCGTTGCCGTCCAAACCGTCATATCCATCACCATACTTGTTGTCCATGATCCAGCGCACCCACTTTTGCGTTAGATCGGGCCGGCCAGCGTCATTAAACAAATAGGCTGCGGGAAGATCAGGTTCGTTTCCGTGCCAGTAGTATGATCCAGGATTCCATGCGGCCATAGCCGGATCTGATTTTGCGAAAAAACTGTTAAGCTCCTCGACAAAGTAATCGCGGCTCTTAAACAAGGAGATCAACCCCTGGGTATCAAAAGGTGCTGCCCAACGCCATTGCAAAGCGGTGCCCTCCACGTAGTCCCTTGTAAGTTTTCCCTCGCGATCCATGTAGGTCAACAGGAGCGGCTTGAACGGTTCCACAAATTTTCCCTGTGCATCGCGTGGTTGAAAATACTGGGTATTGGTATTCCAAAGATTCCGATAAAACTTCGAGTGGTCCCGGAAGAGCGCGGCGTCCTCGTGAAGCCCGAGCGATTCTGCCAGGTTTGAAATCGCATCATCAGCCCAGGCGAATTCCAAGGTTCGGGAGACAGATCTCTCTACCAGCCCTGCCGGACAATATCCGTAATGCAGATAGCTCGCGACGCCTTGCCGACCCGAAAACGCCGCTCCTGGCGGAGTGGGCGCGAGCGCGGTGCGTCGCATCGCCTGATACGCCTGTTTAACGTCGAAGTTTTTAATACCTTTCAGATAGGTGTCCGCGACTACGATATCAGCGGGTGTGCCGAGCATGGAATTCGAGTAGCCGTTTCCCGATGGCCAACGAGGGAGCCATCCACCTTGCTCAAGCATTTTTACGAGCGAAACCATCATGTCCCGCTGATCCTTTGGCGCGATCAGCGTGTAGAGCGGATGAACCGTTCGAAAAGTATCCCAGAGAGAAAGGTCCGTGAAGTATTGGAAGTCCGAGGTTTGATGAACCTTCCGATCAAATCCAAAGTAATCGCCATTGGCATCATTGAAAACAGTGGGCATTTGGAATACGCGGTAAAGGGCGGTATAAAAAATGGTTTTCTGTTTGTCGGTGGCACCCTGAATTTTGACCAAAGACAACTTGTCCTCCCAAGCCCGTTGAGCCTCAGCCAGAATGTCATCGAAGCTCTTCACACCCACCTCCCTTTCCAGGTTGGCCCGCGCGTTTTCGATGCTCACGTAGGATATTGCCAATTTAACTGTGACAACACTTGGCTGGCTCGCGGTTTCAAAACCCAGATCAACCGCGATGCCATCGCCCTCAGCGGTTGTCTGGTTGGGAAAAACCGTATCATTTTGCCAGGTGCTGAAGGAGGCGAATGGCTGGTCAAATCGGGCGACGAAGTACACCTTGATGCCGTCATACCGAGCGGAGAACGTTCCGAAAGTCCGAGCGGTACCCTCAAGCTCCTTGGCAGCCGGCAGGACGCGCAACTTTCCTTCGGTGCTCTTGCGACCGCCCAGGACACTCATTACATCCAGCAGAAGATGAGGAGTCCTGCCATCGCTGAAGGTGTAGCGATGAACACCGACGCGCGCAGTGGCCGTGAGTTCGGCCAGCGCTCCCAATTTCGGAAGCTTGGCCGCATAGTAACCAGGCGAAGCTATTTCTTCACTGTGCGAAAATCTAGCGGATTGCCCCATGCGGTAGGTCTTTGGTTGAATCGGTTCAATCGCAGGCACGACCAAAAAATTACCGCCATCCGTCGCTCCGGTCCCATTCAACCGGGTGTGACTGAATCCAAGAATTTGATCATCGCCGTAGTAGTAGCCGGAAGTGTTCAGCGCTCGTTTGCGGGTCAACATGGAAATCGTTTCAGGACCCAGTCGAACCATCCCCAAGGGGACCATCGCGCCTGGAAAATTGTGACCGCAAACCCATGGAATGCCACCGGTGCCGATAAATGGATTCACCCAACGTCCCAGTTCCCCGGGCTGTATCTTTGTCAGCGGATTGCCCGGCTTGGCTCGAACAATTCGTTTATACTTGAAAACCATCGTCCCGACAAATGCCGCGCATGCCACCACGAGGGTCAGCAGGATCAAAAAAGAAAACTTCAACAGCCGCTTCCATCGAGGAGTTCTCTTGGGCACCCTGGCGGCTTGCAGCACGGAGATTTTTTTATCGTCAGCCATTCTGTTTATGATTCAAGAAGACCTGCTAACTGGAAACCTCGCGCTTCCCATTTCAATTCTTCAACAACCATACTTCGCTCACGCGCGATTGCTGGCGCCAGTTGAGATGCATTTCTTCCGGCAGCGGATCAAACGTCAAAACCAGTTTGCCATCTTTAATCATTTGTGTGGGCACGGAAAACTCATTGATAACGCCCACTTCTTTGCCTTTGATGGTCTGCGTCAGGATCTGGCCATTGGCGCGGAGCTTCGCTTCACCATAGCCGGTCAAACGCACCCGATAGGAAGCCTTGGCATCGAGATTATGATAAGCCAACCCCAATGGCCAATCCATGCTGGTCTGCCACGAGAGACGTTTGCGGCTGAATCCGTCATCCCACCACCAAATAGTTGGATTAGTATTTTTCTCCATGGTTGGGTCGGTGTTGAAGCCTTCACCGCGGATGACATGTGGCGATTTAGCAATGTTACCCACTTCATCATAATAACTGCCTGGGCCTGGATTTTCCCAAGTGCGAATCGTCTCAAGCTCTTTCAACTTTTCCGGTTCGCCTGTAATTTTTCCAATGCGGACAAATTCGTCTTCCAACCACCAGCGGTTATTGAGCGGATAATCAACAAAATCCAACACGGCACCGCGTTCCGTTCCACTCGCCTGGTAAAGCGGGACGCTGGTTTGGAGCTTTATGGATTGAAAGAGATCTGCACATAGCTTGCCGATATGAGCGCGCCATTCTTTCTGCACGGGTTGCGATTCAGCTCGTTGTAAAATCGTGAGCGCATCTTTGATGGCAACTCCCGACCCCCGGGAGGTTGCAGTTGCTAAAACGCGGTTCGCTTCGCGTTCCAATTCCGTTTCGTAGAGCAATCGATGGCGCGTATAAACATCGTAATAAGCTCGCAGCAAACAAAGTTGCCAACGCCAGTTGTCGCGTAACTCTGGTGAAGTGCGTTCAAGTTGTTCCCATAACACAAAGGTGCCGTCCACACTGCCGTTGTCGGCGAGCGAACCTTCCCAGTTTTTTTCGAGGGCGAGAATGCCGTCAGCCGCTTTCTCTGCCACTGCGGAGCCGAAAAAGAAACTTGTGTATTGGACAAGGATTTCACGGGGCGTGAGATCGCTGTTCCAACCCAACATGCTCCACACTGCTTTGTTCACATCATCGTGAATTCCATCCGAGTAGGTAATAAAACCGCTGGTGTAAGGGGCGTAATAGTCATGGATAAGTTTGAAAAATGCGGGACGTGGATTCGCCGACTCGCGGCCCAAAGTTAAAGCGAATGCCTGGTCCCACCAGATAACTGGAAATTGGCAGCGCACCTGGTGCGTGATGTCCGGATAATCGCGTAAACCGTATCGCACCGGCAGGAGCGCGCGGGTTTTCGGAATGGGCGGACTGCTCGGGCCGGCCACCAAACCGCCCAACCAGTCGGGCATTTTCTCTTTGATCCAGGCGTGGACGAACTGGATTTGAGGCTTGTCAAAGCCCTGCATCGAAAGCCAAATTTTTGCTCTAGGATGGTGTTTGGCCAGCAGGCGGGACAAATCTTCCAGGAAAGGAATTACCTGGTCGGGTGCATTATCCCCTGGATCGCCACCGGGAAAGAATACGCCGTCGAGTCGAGGACAATCGCGAAAGAAACTATTGTGTTGCTCTAATGCTTTGGCTCGTTTCGCGGTGTCCTTGAGATCAAAATCCGCTGGTGCCCAGATCCAGTAATCCAACTCGTAACGGGCGCAGATTTCGCTTAGCTTGCGATCCAACACCTCGCGCGGCATCGGCATGTGAGGGCTTTTCCTGTCATCCTGGAAAGGAATGCTTTCGATACTGTTCGCGCCGAACAAAGCCAACTCACGAATATGTTGCTCGTATTGTTTGTCATCCCAGCCGTCGTAACTGTTGGCCGCAGCGCGGTAGCCGAGTTGATGGCCGCGAATGGGCTGAGTGGGAGCCGTGGCAATGTCCAGATTTGAAGGCAGGTGGACGGAACCTTTCGACCATTCCAATGACCGCAACAGTTGACCAACTCCGAAAAGTGTTCCACGAGAATCCGCGCCGTTAATCCAGACCACTTCCGGTTGCGCTAGAAGCCGAAACCCTTCAGGGCGAGATTCAGGCAAGCCGGTCCCAGCTCGAAGCGGAATTGCCTTTAGCCAACTGGCGTCACCGGTTCCCGAGGAGATCGCGATGACCAATCCACTTTTTGGCCAAACGGTGCTGATCGGCCAATTTATTCCCGTGCGCTTCTTAATTTCTTCAACCAGAACACGCGCGGCCATTTGCTCCGCAGGGGACAGCGCTCCCGTTCGAACGACTACGGTGGCTTTGGTTAGATCAAAGTTAGATGAATTGGATGGCTTTGCCAAAAGTCCTAAACCGGTCGTCAGGAAAATGGCGATGCCAGCCCGGCATATCTGTTTTCGAAAAAGATGCATCGGCATATCTGTGCAAAGTTTAGCAGATCGACGCAAGGGAAAAGAAAACTACAGCACTTAACCGGAAGATTTTATACCTTTCGCGCAGAGATTCTGCATTGGCAAGAAAACAAGCGGACACTAGGATACCTGGCAATTGGCTTCCGACTGCCGACAGCACTGGTGCAGTGAATCCAGAATGCCAAAGCCATAATGGGTGAAAAATCGAAAAATTATGAGTTCAAATAACAAAAAGAAGAGCAAGGTCAAACTGATCGGATTGTTTTCAGTTTGCGTGCTGGCGGGTTTGATTTTGGCGGTGTTCATTCAGACACGCGATCCGGCCGTGGAACCGATTTCAGTTACTCCTGTCGTTCCGTTGGCTGATCTTCAGGAAACGAAAACCAAAGCAGAAGCCGGAGATGCTGACGCGCAGAATCTGCTTGGAGATATGTATTTGAAATGCGCGGGGACGCCTCAGGATTATAAGGAAGCCGCCAAATGGTATCGCTTAGCTGCTGACCAAAATAACGCCAGTGCGCAAGCACATTTAGGAGAACTTTATGAAGCCGGCCAAGGCGTAGTTCGCGACGAAGCACAGGCCGCCCAATGGTACCAGCGCGCCGCTGAGCTAGGTAATGTGGCCGCACAATACAGTCTGGCCGTATTGTATGTGACCGGCAGAGGGCTTGCATTAAATGACACGGAGGCAGTTCGTTGGTATCGAATGGCAGCAGAAAGAGGTTATGATTTAGCTCAATATAATCTTGGGGAACGCTCGATTGCCGGCAAAAGCATGCCCAAGCATAAGGTTGAGGCTTACAAATGGTTGAGTCTGGCGGCCGTCCAAGGACTTCCCGACGCGGAAGCATCTCTAAACACGCTTAAAGGCAGCATGACAAGTGATCAGATCAAGGAAGGAAAGCAAAGAGCGGCCAGCTTTGTTGCGACGAAAGGGCCCGTCGTTAAGCCATAAAAGCGACGCCGCTTCATTACTAAAAACGAACCACGAAACAATGGAAAATATTTTTTTTAGGGGCTGTCCTAGATAACTAGGTAAGAAACTGATGAACCCATTGATTTAATTGGTTCAATTGCGTTTTTGGGTTTGGGTGGTTAAAACGCCACTCACCTTCCTTCAAGAAGAGGGGGAAATGCTCCTTGGGAACACCGTTAAATTTACGCAGGTGAGGCTTGGCCTGGTTCCAGAAGTTCTCGATGCCGTTGAGGTGGTTTTTGCCATCGGCAAAGAGCTTGGAAGGATTGATCCGTCGATGCCGGAAGCCGGAAACATCCAGAGCATTGTAGCTGGGCAGTGCATCGCTCTAGACGATGGAATCGGGCACCATTCGTTCCTTCAAGATGGGGAGCAACGTGGTCGCTTTGGCATTAGCAATGACGACCGCATAGACCTTTCCGCCCCGTTTTAAGAGGCCAAAGACCGGTATCTTGCCCGTCGCCCCGCGCCCACGTTTGCCCTTGCGGTGGCTACCCAAATAACTCTCATCGACTTCGATCTCGCCCGCAAAGGGTGTGGCATCGGCAATCGCCCGGTAAATCAACTCCCGCAGCCGGTGGTAATAATAAGCCGCCGTCGTCTGGTTGACCCGCACCAGTTCTGCCGCCGTCCGCGCCGTTGTCCCAGCCACATAATGCTCCAGCAACTTGCCCTGCTTCTGCTTGCTCAATCGACTCTTTCTCATCCTGTCTTTGTTAACACGCTTTTTGCGTTATCTAGGACAGCCCCTTTTATTAAATCTATATTGGGACTTGGGCTGCTGTGGTCGATCCTACTTTCGACCAGTTGCGGGGCGATGAGAAAATGGTGCTGGCCGACAAGGCCTGTTGGAGCCAGGCGCGCAGCGGGTGGTGTGGACAACGCGGCATCTCCAACGGCATCCTGCGCAAAGCCAGCGGGGCAGAAAAACTGCGGCCCCCGACGGTGCGCACCAACTGGCTGCTGAGCGCGATGCGTTGCGTGATAGAAAAGATTTTTGGCTGGTGGAAAAGGAGCACGGGCTACCGGCGGGTGAGGTATGTGGGCTGGGAACGAAACCGATTGGAACTGGATCTCAAAAGCATCTGTTGGAACTTGAAACGCTGGACCAAATTGCAACCGGCATTAGGCCGGACGTCATGAAAGGATCAATAACGATGGAAAACAATGTCTTGAATGACTGCCTGGCCGCTGCGCCCCGGTTTGGCCAAGCCTTTCCAACAGCTTAAATTCTTTTTAACCCGAACACCGAAGTAGCAGCCGGGATTAGTGTGGGTAGCACAGGCCACTGGCCTGTGCCGAGCGGCGACTCGCCGCTCGGAACGGAGAAAGCACGCGGACTTTTCCGTGCGCATTCTTCCAGGGGCGAGGTTTCTTCCATTCCGTCCGGCCAGTGGCCGGACGGGACAGGCGGGCGGCACGGTCTCACGACATGGGTAACAGTTCGGTTTCAACACATAGGTAACACATTCTGGGGCTTCTATGCCCTGGAAAGAAACTCATCTGTTGGAAGCACGCGCTCGGTTTGTGTGG
>JBKJOA010000405.1:0-10035 GCA_046593365.1 Limisphaerales bacterium | reverse complement strand
TGATGTTTATGGCGACAAAGCATCGGTAGAATGGCCGCTGGTCGAGCATGAGCCACTCGTGATGCACACGGCTAAATTGCCAGAGACAAAAATTCCGAAGCCGGTCAAAGTCCCGGATTATGCGAAGCGTTTGCCGAAAGGAATTCGTCCTTTCACAACGAAAGGGGTTTATGATCTTGGCAAGAAGACGCATCTGAGTTTCACGCAGGGCGCCGGTCACGGTGGATCGCATCCGCATCTCGCGCATGAATTTGTCAGGTCGCTCGTCGAAAAACGCGAGCCGTTTCCAAATGCCATACAATCCGCCAACTGGACTTGCGTCGGATTGTGCGCGCATCAATCCGCGCTCAAAGGCGGCGCGATTGTTAAACTTCCCACTTTCACCATTTAGTTTCCAAACACACCAAAACAAAAATTATGAGCACAACACAAACAACCGGCATCGCCCCAAACTCAAAGCGCCTGCTTTGGGCGGGCTTTATGGCAATTCTAGCGGCAGGCGTGGGATTTTCTGTTCGAGGCGGCATTCTCGGGCAATGGGCCGAACAATTCGGCTTCACCATGACGGACCTCGGGACGATCACGGGCGGCGGTTTGGCAGGCTTTGGCCTCGTCATTATCGTGGCCAGTCTTTTTGCCGATAAAATTGGTTATGGCAAATTAATGGTTTCCGCATTTGTTCTGCATTTTATTTCAGCGGTGCTGACACTGGCGACGCCAGCGTTCTTCGCTTCGGGCGGCAAAGACGCTGCCTATTGGTGCTTGTTCTTTGCAATGTTCATTTTTGCAATTGGAAACGGAGTTTGTGAAGCTGTCGTCAACCCACTTGTCGCAACTTTGTTTCCAAAAGAGAAAACGCATTATCTCAATATCCTTCATGCAGGGTGGCCAGCAGGTCTGGTGCTAGGCGGTCTGGCATCCACATTCATGGCGGCAAAAACAGACGAGATGGGAAAATTGATTTCTCACGCGGTGGATTGGAAAATCCAGATGTCGTTATTCCTCATTCCGGTTATCGCTTATGGCGTAATGCTGCTCGGACAAAAATTTCCAAAATCAGAGGCAAGTTCTGCCGGCGTGACTATGGGGGAAATGGTCTCGACAGTTTTCGCGCCATTGATGTTGGTGCTGCTCTTCCTTCATGCGCTGGTCGGCTACGTCGAACTCGGCACCGATTCTTGGATCAGCAAAATTACGGGAAGCATCATGGCGAGTCCGCAAAAAGGTTTGATGCTTTTCGTTTATACATCGACGTTGATGTTTGCTTTGCGTTTCGTCGCTGGTCCAATCGTTCATCGGATTTCGCCACTTGGACTTTTATTCGTTAGCGGCATTCTTGGTGCGGTCGGTCTGACGATGCTTGGCAATGCAGTGGGGGCGATGATGTGCGTCATCGCAGCCACAGTTTATGCGTTGGGGAAAACGTTTCTTTGGCCAACGATGTTGGCTGTCGCTTCGGAGCGTTTTCCAAAAGGTGGTGCTGTCGCAATTGGAATGATGGGGGGCGTCGGCATGCTCTCCGCAGGTTTGCTGGGTGGCCCAGCCATTGGTTACAAACAAGATTACTACGCAACAAAAAATCTTGAGCAGCAAGCACCAGAGACTTACAACCGATATGCCGTTGCCGAGCCAAAAGGGTATTTATTCTTACCCAAAATCAAAGGACTCGATGGCGCGAAGGTCGGTGTCTTGGGTGATAACGGCAAAGAACTGTCAAATGTCGGCGCCGCCTTGGCCAAAGAAAACAAAAAGGATGCAAATCACGAGGCGCTTGCAGGATGGTGGGCAACGGCTCAAGCCTCGGCTGAAAAAGATGCAACCCCGGTGGGGGCCGCAACATTGGAAGGCGGTCGGAAAGCTTTGAAACTGACGGCTGCTGTTCCTGCGCTCATGGCTGTGATTTATTTCCTTTTGATCCTCTATTTCCGATCGAAGGGCGGTTACAAGCCTGTGCATATTGAGGGCACTGCGGCGGCAAAATCGGATCCGAACTCGGAAAAAATCTCGGCATAGTCTTGCCTAAAAAACAAAAGGCGGCCTTCGGGCCGCCTTTTTTTTACGCCAGCTTCCAAACCAGCGCGTGCTCGCGTCCGCCTGAACCGATGGACGAGGAGTTTCATTTCAAAGCAATCTCCAGCCAATAGGCTTCTACAAACCGATCGTCGTGACCAATTCTGAAAGTAACTTTATCTTGCCGCCAGATTCCATGCTCAGACTGTTGACCAAAAAGTTTCCCGCACTTTGCCTTCAATATATCTGCCCAAACTTGGGGATTATTTTCAGTTTGAGTAGCAGTCAGAACATTGAACTGTGATAACTTTGCCATGGTGCTGGGAAACCAAGTTTGAATCACGCATTCCAATCCGCCTAAAATCACCACTCCTTCCCATTTCATTCGAGTTGTGTCATCAGGAAGATTCCAAGGTGCGGGATTACCTATTCTCCATGCTTCCTCATTTGTTATTCCCCAAGGAATAAGCAACTGAAGGTTTTCAATGTACAAGCCTTTGGAAAAATCAGTCATAATTAGACCACCCTTGCCTCACCCTTGCCTTTCACCACTTCGCCGATCAGCCACGCTTTTTGTTTTTGCGCGCGGATGAATTTTAAAATGGAATCAGCTTTTTCGTCATCAACTGTGATTGTCATTCCAATTCCCATGTTAAAGACCTGATATAATTCTTCATCCGGCACGCCGCCTTTGGCTTCGATGATTTTAAAAATCGGCAGCATTTCCCATGAGCCTTTGCGAATCAGCACATCGCAATTTTTCGGAAGCACGCGCGGGATGTTGTCCACGAAACCGCCGCCGGTGATGTGGGCGAGGCCTTTAATAATCCGTGGCTGTGTCTCGGCAGAGCGCAGTTGTTTTTTTGCGGAAGACTGAAATGCGCTCTGCCGAGACGCAGCTACGGAATCCGGATTAAATTTCTTCAAAAGCTTTTGCACCAACGGCCCGTAGCTAACGTGAACTTTGAGCAATTCATCACCAATCGTATTACCAAGTTCCGCAACACGGCTCTTCGGTTTGAGTTTTAATTTCTCGAAGAAAATCTGGCGTCCCAGCGAATAACCGTTGGTATGCAGCCCGCTGGATTCCAAGCCAATCACCACGTCGCCGGGCTTGATCGTTTTGCCATCGAGCATTTTTGATTTTTCCACGACTCCAACGATCGTGCCGCTCACGTCATACTCGCCGCGCTGATAAAATCCGGGCATCTGCGCCGTTTCGCCGCCAATGAGCGCGCAATTATTTTCCGCGCAGCCAGCGACAAAACCTGTGATCACTTCGGTGAAAACGTGCGGCTCCAGTTTTCCGGTGCCGAGATAATCGAGAAAGAAAAGCGGTTCCGCGCCGAGCACGGCGATGTCGTTGACGCAATGATTGACGAGGTCGTGACCAATGGTGTCGTGCTTATCCATCGCGAAGGCGATTTTCAATTTTGTGCCGACGCCGTCCACACTTGAGACAAGAATAGGCTGTCGAAATCTTTTGATATCGAGAGCGAAGAGACCGCCAAAACCGCCGACTTTTCCCAGCACTTCGCGGCGGTGCGTCGAGGCCAGCAATTTGGGTAGCGTGGCTTTAACCTTGTTGCCCAAATCGATGTCCACGCCGGCGGCGGCGTACGCTTTTTGTTTCATGCGCGGGAAGTTAAGCGCGAGAAAACGTAAAATTCAAAACTCAAAGTTCAAAAATTTACTCCGGCAGCGGCTTGCCTCTGGTTTCGGGTGCCAGCCAGATTAAAAATAATCCGAGAACATAGACGAGCGTGATCACCGCGCCGGCTTGGGCGTAGCTACCGTGAAAGTGCCCCATCAAATTGCCCATTTGCAGCGCGCCAACGGCGGCGAGGATTCGTCCGAAATTGAAAGCCAATCCCTGCGCGGTCGCTCGGACCCGGGTGGGGAAAAGTTCAGGTAAATAAAGCGGCAACCATCCATAAAAAGCTGCGGTTAACCCGCCCACCATGAAAACCATTCCTAAAAACAGGTTGCCGTATTCGTTCACGCTGCGGAACAGGTAGCCGCAGGAGATAAGGGAGCCGAGACAGAGTAGAAAATAAGCGGGACGCCGACCAAAACGACCGCCGACCAAAGCGCCAACGATACATCCCAAAATGGCGCCCAGTGCGGACGCAATTTGTGTAAAGGCCTTCGCTGTCGGCATGGTTGATCCTGCCATTTGGTCGCCCCACAAAGGAAGCCATTGCACCGAACCCCAGGTGCCGATCAGCGCGATAGAGGCAAAGGTAATGGCCAGCATGGTTGTTTTGAAAAGCGGTGGCGAAAAGATTTCTTTAAACGGGTGAGACGGCCCCTTTTTGACCGACTCTTTCCATTTTTCCGATTCAGGCACAAACAAGCGGATAAAAAATGTGAGCAACGCCGGGCCAGCGCCAACCAACATCACCCAACGCCACGACGTCGGCGTAATCGGAAATTGAATTGCAATGACCCCGATCAATAAATAGCCGACGTTCGCAGCCGCGCCGATGATGCCCGCCATAAGGGGGCGACTTTTCTCCGGCCAAATTTCCATGACCAGCGCAACGCCGAGCGACCATTCACCGCCCATTCCCAACGCGGCGAGGAAGCGGAAGAAACCCAAGTGCCATGGTTCTTTCGCAAAATAACAAAGACCGGTGAAAAGCGAGTAGCAGAGAATACTCGCAGACATGGCCCGCACGCGCCCAATCTTGTCGCCCAACCAACCAAAGAAAAGTCCTCCGCAAGCAGCTCCTAATAAGAATAACGCAGTGACAATGCCCATCCAGTATCCAACAAATTTGTCATCCACTATTCCAGTAGCCGCCTGCATTTCACTGAGAGCGGGTCGGGCCACGAGTGGAAAAATTCCCATTTCCATCCCATCGAACATCCAGCCCAAAAAGGCGGCGATGAGCACCATCCATTTTCCTTTGCTGATGGCTGAACCGGTTTCGGCGGTGGAAGAAATTTGGGATGGAGCGACGATCATAGTTTTTTGGTGCCGAAAACTTATCGCACAATTCACTTTCGGAGCGCAACGCTTTATCCGGAAACCGGTTGCTCCAGTTAATTGACTCGCAAAATAGATTGTGTGAATCTGCGCGCGACATTTTTCAAATCATGGACATCAGGAAAGCAATCGTCACGGCCGCCGGTAAAAATCAGCGCACGCTTCCGCTTCAAACGCTGGTGGACCGCGACGGAGTTCAAAAAACCGCTCTCAGCATCATCATCGAAGAAATTCTGCGCGCCGGGATTGAGGAAATCTGCGTCGTGGTTTCGCCCGGGGATCAAAATGCGTATAAAATTGCGGCGGGGAATCATGCGAGCCGTTTGCATTTTGTGGAACAATCGTCTCCGCTCGGTTACGGACACGCTATTCAAAGCGCGCGTGATTTTAGTGCGAACGAACCGTTCCTGCTGCTCGTTGGCGATCATCTTTATCTCACTCATCAAACCAAAGGTTGCGCCGAACAATTGACCGAAATGGCGCGGGCTGAATCGTGTTCCGTTTCCGCCGTGCAGGCGACTCACGAAAGCAAATTGCCTTACTACGGAACGGTTGGCGGACGACTGGTGGCGGGTCGCCACAGACTTTATCAAATCGAGCAAGTCGTCGAGAAACCGACCCCAACCGAAGCGGAACAAAAATTAATTGTGCCGGGGTTGCGCGCGGGTCATTACCTCTGCTTTTTCGGCATGCACGTTCTCACGCCGACCGTCATGCAAATCCTGACGGAACTGGTCGCCGAATCGGGCGACAAAGGCGGCGTCCAACTCACCACCGCTCTGAAGCGCATGGCCGCGCGCGAGCCTTATCTCGCGTTGGAATTGCAGGGACGCCGTTACGACATCGGCGTGAAATACGGTTTGCTCATCGCGCAATTGGCTTTGTCGCTCGACGGCAAAGATCGCGACGAAGTTCTCACGCAAATGATCGATCTTTTGGCGGTTCGAAAATAACGAGTCCTCCGCCATGCCAGGAAAACTCATCCCAATCATCACGGCGACCGACCCGGCGATTCGCAATCACTCGCTCGATGCGTTCTGCCGCTCGGCTTCGCTGGATGAATTGCTCGCTGAATGCGCCGAGTTGGAAACTTTTCGCCGCGCGAGTGAAAATCTTTACGAACGGGTTCGCGCACTGTTTTTTCTCTATGCGATCCATCGCTTTCATCTTTCCGAGAAAAAAGGGATCGGCACTCGCGGAAAAATTTCGTTCAAAGCCTATTCGCATTTGCTGCAACGTCGATTTGAAGAGGCGATTGAAGTTTTCTTAACGGTCCAGAAAACCGAAGGCCCGAGTGATGCGATCTCCAGTGCGCTGGCTTCCGCCTATTATCGTTTGGCGATTCAGACGTTGGCCGATCAGGTTCGCCGCAGTGTGCGTTCGGTGCGCGGAAATCAATGGATGTTTCGCATGGGCCATCCCGCCGATCAACCGCTGCGTCTGCGTCCCGAGTTATTGCAGACGTGCGCTGATGGCAGCTATCCGGTTTTGTGCGAGCGCACTCCGGTGCGGATGGATTTAACTCACAGCGCCTGGAGCGATATTTTCTTTTTGGGAATGGATTTTCCAGAAGGCGCGAATGTCTTGAACGTGTCGATCGATCTCGGCGTTAAAGGTCGCGACGCCGCTCCGAAGCCACCGATTGAAGCCTACCTGCGCGCTATCGAAGAACCGGTTTTGCGTCTGACCAGCGTTGACCTCGGCGCAACGGCTGACATCACGAGCCTGAACGAAGTTTTTGATTTCGCGAAAGATTATTTAGGGCTGTTGAAATCCGCGCTTATCGCTTCCGGCATCGTGCCCCCGGGGATCGAAGGCTCGGGACAAAATCTTTCTGACTTACTCGCGCGTGTGGTCGGCCCGGGTCGCGGTCTGGAACTCGTCAGCAACGTGAACAACATTCCGAAAGGTTCCCGTCTCGCCGTTTCGACGAATCTTTTGGCCGCGCTGATTTCCGTTTGCATGCGGGCAACGCGCCAAGCGCAATCGCTCGAAGGCTCGCTCGACGAAAGCGAACGCCGCCTCGTTTTGGCTCGCGCTATTCTTGGCGAATGGCTTGGCGGCTCGGGGGGTGGGTGGCAGGATTCCGGCGGAGTCTGGCCGGGAATTAAATTGATCCGCGGCGTTTCCGCAGAGCCGGGCGATCCAGAATCCGGCGTCAGTCGCGGTCGATTAATGCCGCAACACACCATTCTCGACACCACTGTTGTCTCCGCAGAAATGCGCGAAAAGTTGCAAAACAGCCTCGTGCTCGTCCACGGCGGCATGGCGCAAAACGTCGGGCCGATTCTCGAAATGGTGACCGAAAAATATTTGCTTCGCTCCGAAGCCGAATGGCAGGGACGACAGGAAGCTCTCGGCATTTTGGAAGAAATTCTTTCCGCGCTCCGCTGCAACGATGTACAAGCCGTCGGAAAAGCCACGACGAGAAATTTTCAAGGCCCACTTCAAACGATCATTCCCTGGGCGAGCAATTCCTATACGGAAACGTTGATTGCTCGCATCAAAGCCGAGTTCGGCGACAGCTTCTGGGGATTCTGGATGCTCGGCGGAATGTCCGGAGGCGGCATGGGTTTTATTTTTGCACCCGAGAAAAAAGCGGCCGCACAGAAACGCTTGCAGGAAATCATGTCCGAAGCGAAACGCGAACTGGAAAGCGCGCTGCCCTTCGCCATGGATCCCGTGGTTTACGATTTTGCGATCAACGAAAAAGGAACGTTTGCCGAATTGCTAATCGGCGAGAAAGCGGTTTTACCCGCCGACTACTACGCTTTGACCATTCCGCAATTGTTACGACTCGATCCCAGAAACCTTTCTGCACTGCGACGCGCCGAGTTGGATCATTTCAGCGCCGCTTCCCGCAGCAAACCGGAGTTGCGCGGCATGATGCAGGTGCTGTTCGATCGTTTGTTGCCGAAGTTGCAGTGCGATAACTCCGGCGATAAAGCGCTCGCCACGTTGCTCGATGAAAACGGTTTTGATCGCTCGCAACACGAGCAAATTCGCGCGGACTTGAAAGATGGACGAATCGGTCTGGCGCAAAATCGTTTACCGCAAGCCACGACGATCGAAGATGTTCGTGAACAAGATGTGCTGAACGCCGTTGGGCTCCTGAGCACTTCCAATGAGTTTCGCGCACTGGGTGAACGTGCTATTGCGAACGGCGAAGTCGCGGTCGTCACGCTCGCCGCAGGGATTGGCAGTCGTTGGACTCAAGGGGCGGGTGCCGTCAAAGCGCTTCATCCGTTCTGCAAATTAGCCGGACGGCATCGTACGTTTATCGAAACGCACCTGGCGAAGAGCCGTCGTGTCTTGAAGCAATTTGGCGCAGCGTTGCCTCACGTATTTACGACCAGCTATCTCACGCATGCGCCCATCGAGTCGTTCTTGGCGCGGTTAAAAAATTATCAATATCCCGGGCCGCTGGTATTATCGCCGGGCCGCGCGATCGGCCTGCGCATGATTCCGATGGAGCGCGACTTGCGTTTTGTCTGGGAAGAAATGCCGCAGCAACTGCTCGACGAGCAGGCCCAAAAGGTTCGCGCAAGTCTCCACACCGCGTTGATTGACTGGGCGAAACAGTCCGGTGAAGCGAGTGATTACACGGACAATCTGCCGAGTCAATGTCTTCATCCGGTTGGTCACTGGTATGAAATCCCAAATCTGCTGCGTAACGGTGTTTTGCGGAAACTGTTGGGAGCGCAGCCGAATTTAAAATATCTCCTGCTCCACAACGTGGACACACTCGGCGCGAATGTTGACCCGGCGTTGCTCGGTCTCCACATCAGCCAGGGCGGTTGCCTTTCCTTCGAGATGATCACGCGCCGCATCGACGATCGCGGCGGTGGTTTGGCTCGCCTGAATGGAAATGTCCGGATCGTGGAAGGTTTGGCCATGCCGAGCGAAGAGGCGGAATTCGATCTCTCATATTACAACTCGATGACGACGTGGATCGATTTGGACAAACTTCTCGATGTGTTCAAATTGACCCGCGCCGATTTGCTGGACGAAGAAAAAGTTTCCTCTTCAATCCGCTCGTTGGCCGCGCGCATGCCGACTTACATCACGCTAAAGGATGTAAAAAAACGGTGGGGCCACGGTCAGGAAGATATTTTCCCCGTCGCGCAATTTGAAAAATTATGGGGTGACATGAGCGCGTTGCCGGAAGTTGATTGCAAATTTATCATTGTGCCGCGGCTGCGCGGTCAACAACTGAAAGACCAATCCCAACTGGACGGCTGGCTTCGCGACGGTTCGGCGGCGCATGTGGAGTCCCTCTGCGATTGGGGCGAATAACTTCCCGACAAATTGGCCTGGTCATTTATCGCGTTACTATTCCCTGGATGAAAGAAGCATACATCGCGGCGAAAGAACGATGGTCCCGAAAAATGGCCGGGAAAACAAATCCGTCGGGGCGTTCCGAAAACCGGTTACCACCCGGCCAACGACAAGTCCATAATTTCCCGGTACTCGATCTGGGAATTCGCCCGGAAATTCCCCTCGACAAATGGGAACTGAAGATTCACGGCAAAGTCGAGAATCCCGTCTCGCTTAATTGGAACGAGTTTCTTGCGTTACCGCAATTTAAGGACACGAGCGACTTTCATTGCGTGACGACCTGGAGCCAGTTCGAGATGGAATTTCAAGGCGTGGCGTTTTTTACAATCGCGGATCTGGTGAAGCCGAAACCTGAAGCAACGCACGTTTTTTTTAAAAGCTACGACGGTTATTCAACTAATAATCCGCTCGAAGTCTGCATGGATGATGACGTTTTGATTGCGCACTCCTGGAATGGTCAAGCGCTGACGAAAGAGCACGGCGGGCCGGCGCGCGTGATCATTCCGAAACGCTACGCTTGGAAAGGTGCGAAATTTATTCGCGAAATTACTTTTCTCGACCGCGACATCCTGGGTTTCTGGGAAGTGCGCGGTTATTCAAACACGGCTGATCCGTGGACCGAAGATCGGTTTAATCATTAACTTGGCAGTTGGTAGTGGTTCAGTTTGGTTTGGAGTTCCGCCTTTAGGCGGTCC
>JBKJOA010000298.1:0-4218 GCA_046593365.1 Limisphaerales bacterium | reverse complement strand
TCGACTGTCCTTGAAGCGCACGGTGATTTTTTCCGCATCCTCAACGACGTGATTATTGGTCAAAATATAACCGTCTTCCGTGACGACAAAACCTGAGCCTTGACCTCTGGTATTATTCGGAGAACGCCGCTGCCGGGGTTGAGCGCCTCGCTGGCGGTCTTGCTCGTAAAACCGTTTGCGCAATTCAGGGGGGAGCATGTCCCAGAGAGAACTCTCATCACTCGGCTGGCTGGCCGTTTCCTTTTGCGTAACCATAATTACCACGACGGCGGGTGAGACTTTATCCGCGACTTCGATAAATGCTTGATTCAACTGCCGCGCCACTTCGAGCGCAGGAGAAGCGTCTTTCGCCAGCAAAGGTGACTCGGTAAAAATCAGACAATTTGTGGCGACCAAAACTGAGAGGAAGATTTTCAATGTTTTCATTTTCTTTAACTTTGTTCCGTAACGTATGGAGTTTATTTCACCCGAAAGTGTTCAAAATAGATTTGTACTAAATTATTTTAAGTTGGGGCCGCGACTATTGCGGAATTGCTTTAAACTTTATTGCAGGAAAATCGCAAAGGTAAAACGCCGCAATGCCTTTGCTCATGCAAGTGTGATAGACTTTACGGCCCTTGATTCCGAATTGCACACCCGTTGCAAATTAACTACCGTCTCTGCTCATGACAACGTCGTCTGTTCTCTTGCCCGCGAAACGTTTTCAAACTATCCGCGAAATTGTGCCGACAGTGGATCAGGTGATGGTTGAGGAGCGGGCGGCAGCGTTCACGAAGCGAAGCATCAAAACCAGCGCCAAGCTCGCGGGATTGAAAATGGCCGTTTCGATGATGGATCTCACCACGCTCGAAGGCAAAGACACGCCGGGCAAAGTCGCTTACCTCTGCCGAAAAGCACTCCAGCCCATCGAAGCGAAGTATGACGTGCCAGGCTGCGGCGCGGTTTGCGTTTATCCGAACATGGTGAAATATGCGCGAAAATTTCTCGGAGAAAAATCACCCGTTCACGTCGCTTCGGTTGCCACGGGATTTCCCAGCGGCCAGGTTCCGCTTCGCGTGAAGCTCGAAGAAACGCGGCGCGCTGCCGGAGATGGCGCGGATGAAATCGACATGGTGATTGATCGCGGCGCATTTCTTATCGGAGATTACGCAAAAGTTTTTGACGAAATCGCTGCGGTCAAAGAAGCCTGCGGCACCGCGCATCTGAAAGTCATTTTGGAAACCGGCGAACTTGTGACTTACGACAACGTCCGTCTCGCCAGCCAAATCGCAATGGAAGCGGGCGGAGATTTTATCAAAACTTCGACGGGTAAAGTTTCTCCCGCTGCAACCATCCCCGTGACGCTCGTGATGCTTGAAGCGATTCGCGATTACTTTTTCGCCACGGGAATTCGCATCGGAATGAAACCCGCGGGAGGAATTCGCAATTCCAAACAAGCACTCGCTTATCTCGTCATGGTCAAAGAAACCCTCGGCGACGATTGGCTCACGCCGGATTTATTTCGCTTCGGCGCGAGCGCTTTGCTGAACGACGTCCTCATGCAAATCGTCAAAACCGTGGACGGAAATTACCAGAGCCTCGATTACTTTTCGTTACCTTGATTCAATCGCCTTCAAGGAATAGACCATCCAACCCATGAGCATAACCATAGACTTCACAGGAAAAATTGCACTTATCACGGGTGCCTCGCAAGGTATTGGCGCGCAAATCACCCGAACGTTTCATCGCGCCCATGCAACAGTAGTGCTGAACCATCCGAACATAGGATCAACAGCAGCCGACGCTGAAAAATTAGCCGCTGAATTAAATTCCGCGCGCGCGAACAGCGCTGTCGTCCTGGCTGCGAATGTGGCCGATGCCGAATCGGTCAAACACATGATGGCCGAAATCACACAGCGTCTCGGCTCGATTGATTTTCTCATCAACAATGCCGCGATCCTTCGGGATCGAACCATTGCCAAAATGTCCCTCGACGAGTGGCACGCGATCATGGATGTGAATCTTACCGGCGTATTTCATTGCTGCAAATTCGGCTTGGAAATCATGCGCGACGGCGGCGCGATCGTGAGCATGGGCAGCATTGCCGCCCTCGTTGGATCCTTTGGTCA
Source organism: Limisphaerales bacterium (assembly GCA_046593365.1). GTDB lineage: Bacteria > Verrucomicrobiota > Verrucomicrobiia > Limisphaerales > CANJXF01 > CANJXF01. The sequence continues at coordinate 2,110 of JBKJOA010000298.1, read as the reverse complement.
GGCAAATTACGCCGCGAGCAAGGCGGGCGTCATCGCTTTAATGAAAGTAGTCAGCCGAGAATGTGCACGGCGACAGATCCGTGCGAACACGATTGCTCCAGGAGTCATTGATACCGCCATGTCGGCCACGATTCCCGAAGCAGTCCGGGACGAAATGTTAAAACAAATTCCATTGGCCCGCCTTGGCACAACTGAGGAAATCGCAAACGTTGCCTTGTTTCTCTGTTCGCCGCTGGCTTCTTACGTGACCGGGCAAACCATCGAAGTCAATGGAGGTTGGCGTGGATGAACACTACCTTGCATGAGAGGCGCTGCCCGCATCGTTTCGGTGGCCGAAGCTCAGCATGTTGATGCAAATTTTAAAAACCGTGGATGGAAAACATCAGAGCTCAATTACTTCTCACTGCTGTGAACATTAAAACGCTCCCGATTTTTGGTCTCAGTCTTACCGTGTTATTTGCCGCCATCATGCCGCTGACACTTCAATCTGCCGAGACCACCGGCGCTCTTTCAAAGCTGCAAGAGGTCCATCGTATTGTCTTTCTCGGCGACAGTATTACTTACTCCGGCCAATACGTTGAATGGATTGAGGCCTATTACGCGAGTCGCTTTCCCGACCGGCATTTTGAATTTTTGAATCTCGGTCTGCCCAGCGAGACTGTCTCCGGGCTTTCCGAAGAGGGCCACGCAGGCGGGCAATTCCCACGGCCCGATTTGCACGAGCGCCTCGGCCGCATTTTGGAAAAGACCAAACCGGACCTCGTTATCGCCTGTTACGGAATGAACGACGGAATTTACCTGCCTTTCAGCGAGGAGCGTTTTAAAAAATTCAAGGACGGCATTCGAAGATTGCGGGAAAAAGTTTTGGCGGCAAAAGCAAAAATCATTCACGTCACGCCCCCGACGTTCGATGAAGTCAAAGGCGGCCATTCCGGCTACGGCAACGCGCTGGACCGGTATTCCGATTGGCTGCTCGCCCAACGCGAGGCGGGTTGGGACGTGGTGGATTTGCACGGGCCAATGAATCGTTATCTCGCGGACCATCGCCAGAAAGATGCGAATTTCTTTCTCGCGAGCGACGGCGTGCATTGCAACGAAACCGGCCATTGGATCGTCGCGAAACAAATACTGCTCCACTTCGGCGCGAAGGACATGGCGAACGTCGATGACCCAAAGGCGATGCTGGCGGACAACTCGCGCGGCCAGGAATTGTTGAAATTGATCCAGCAGCGTCAGCGCATGACAAAAGACGCGTGGCTTAACGACGTGGGACACCAACGGCCTGGGATGAACAAAGGTCTGCCGCTGTCCGAGGCCATCGCCAAAGCGGACGAAATCGAAACGCAAATTCGACAGCTCGGTGCACCGTTTCCTGGGAAGCGCTCGGACTGGCATGGCTATGACCGTTACGATTTCGAGTCCAATGGCAAACCGGCCATCGTAGTCGTGCCCAGGCAAGTGTTGTCCGGCAAACCCTGGGCGTGGCGCGGAGAATTCTTCGGTGCCTTCCCCAACGCGGATGTTGCCCTGCTCGGAAAAGGTTTTCACTTGGCTTATCTCGGCGTGCCCAATTTGTTCGGCAGTCCTGAAGCTGTGGCGTATTGGAACGATTTTTACAAAGATTTGACTGGGAAATATGGTCTGGCGAAAAAGGTCGCACTCATTGGTCTGAGTCGCGGGGGGCTGTATTGCTACAACTGGGCCGCGTCGAATCCTGAGAAGGTTGCGTGCATCTACGCGGATGCGCCCGTATGCGACTTCAAGAGTTGGCCCGGCGGCAAACTCAAAAGCCTCGGCAAGGGTGGCGGAAGTCCCGCCGAATGGGAAAACCTTCTCAAGGCTTACCACTTTCAGTCCGACGCCGAAGCCATCGCCTACGCGAAAAATCCAGTTGACAGCTTAAAGACGCTGGCCGACGCGCACGTGCCGCTGCTCCACGTTTACGGCGACGCGGATGACGCCGTGCCTTGGGACGAAAACACCGGGATATTGACCGAGCGTTATCGCAAGCTCGGCGGCAGTATCACATTGATTCCGAAACCCGGCATCGGTCACCATCCGCACGGACTGGAAGATCCGACGCGGATTGTCGAATTTATTTTTAAGCACG
>JBKJOA010000285.1:0-5460 GCA_046593365.1 Limisphaerales bacterium | reverse complement strand
CAGCGTCCCGCAAGCGAGCCAGAGCGTGGCGATGCCCAGCAGCGCGGTGATGGCGCTCAAAGTGTAGGTCAGCAAAATCTGGGTGAAACCACGAGCCGTTCCATCGTCCTTGATGAGTAATGGCAATCCGACGACTGCGGCAATCAACAGCGCGGCCAAAACCCAGAAGAGCCGATAACGAAAAGCGGCTTTCCAGGTCAGCGATATGATGGCGGTGATGCGTTGCATGCGGATGAATTCAAATTGGAATCTTCAAACTGGAAATTACGAATCGCGCTTCGGTTTGCCCAACAGCGAAGACAGTTTGTCGTTGGCTTTGCTCAGATCAGCGGGCTTGGCCGGCGCGACGGGCGCTTCCGGTGGTGCCTCGGGAGTTTTGGTCAACGATTCCAGTTTTCGACTGGTGATGGCCGCCGCAGGATCGGGCGTGACCACGCTTGATTTTGAAACGTCCACCTCGGCAACGGGGGCAGTGAACCGCTCCAGAATTTTATCTGTGGAGGGTTCAGCAGTCCCCTCGCCGCGCAAGTATTCTGCGACGCGATGTCCGGAAGTTGCGCCTGAAGTTTCCGCCGAGTTTTGTTTTGCCTTCTCGACCACGCCGAGAAAATAACTTTCCAGGTTTTGCGTCGGATTATCCACCTGCACTTTGTCCGTCGCGACGTCTTTGCGGATAATTTCCAAAACACGCTCCATCGTTTCGCGCGGCAGCGGCGGCGTGGTGATGCGAACGGCGTCCGGCGTGGCGAGCAATTCCTTGAGCGTGCCCATCGCTTGAATTTTTCCACCGTAATAAATCACGACGCGATCACAAACGTCTTCCACGTCGGCCAGCAAATGGCTGCTCAGGATCACGGTCTTGCCGCGACGAGCGAGGGCCAGGATCAAGTCTTTGACTTCGCGACAGCCAATCGGATCGAGGCCGGCGGTCGGTTCGTCGAGAATGATGAGATCGGGATCGTTGATCAACGCCTGGGCGAGACCAATCCTGCGCTGCATTCCTTTGGAAAATTCGCCAACGACGCGTGTTCGAACCTGATTCAATCCAACCATTTCCAAGAGTTGTTCAGAGCGAGCTTTTCGTTCTGCAGCAGGGAGATGAAAAAGGTTGCCAAAGAAATCAATCGTCTCGCGCGAATTTAAATAGCGGTAGAGATACGACTCTTCCGGCAAATAACCGATGCGCGCTTTGGTCGGAACGTGGCGCGGCGAATGGCCAAAAACTTCGATGTGGCCCTTCGTCGGATACAAAAGCCCGAGCAACATTTTGACGGTGGTGGATTTGCCGGAACCATTCGGACCGAGCAGCCCAAAAACTTCGCCGCGTCGAACTTCAAAATCGACATTGTCCACGGCGCGCGCTTTGGGTCGGCCCCAAAAATCTTTGAAGACTTTGGTGAGGCCGCGAACGACGATGATGTTTTCGGCAGACTGCGGAGCGTGGAGTCCTGAATTCAAAGTCGTATTTGAGAGTTTCATATTGGTCAATTGCGGGCTTTAAATTTTCTTCCGTAAATGAAGAAAATCACACTCATCACAATAAAAAAGAATCCGAAAAACGAACCGCCGACGGTAGCGTCCTTGTCCTTGGAGAGAAAACTTCCAAAGCAAATAAGCAGACCTAAAATTCCGAATGGAATGGACAGGGCAATGTAAACATTACCGGTTTTTTGATAGGCCGTTTTGCTGCGATTGATAATTGCATTTATCGCCAAAACTTCCGATTCACATTTTCCTTTGCATGCAATTCCATTTCCGACGTCTGAGGCGCACTCGCTGCAAAGACCCTTGTTACAATTTTTACAAATCGCAACCGCGACCGTTTGAGGATGATAAAAACAATTCACAATTTATTTTGCTTCCGCCGCTTTGCTGAGAAGTTCGGCCAAACCTTTCTTGTCAAGATGCTTGTTCGCAATGGCAATCATCGCCTGGTAAATGACTTCATCTGCGGCGACCGGGATTTCAACGCCGTTTCCGGTCAGAAAGGTCATGGCCGCAGCGACTGCGGTGCGTTTATTTCCATCCACAAAGGCTTGCGCTTCCGCGATGTGAAACGCGTAACTCGCCGCCACCTCAAACAAATCTCCGATCCCATAAAGCCAGGCGTTTTCCGCCGATCCCAAAGCGGACAGAATCATTCCCTCATCCCGAATGCCCGCTGAACCGCCGAACTTGTGAAGCGAATCAGTGTGCAATTGCTCAATAATTTCCCGCGTTAAAAATTCCGGCTGTTCCACAATTATTGCGCCAGCTTCCGAAACAACTCGGCATGATCGGTAAAGATTTTTTCGCTGATCGCTTTCGCTTTGGCTGGATCCATGTAGCGCGCTTTTTTAGGGTCCGCAGAAATTTCGATCTGAAGTTTTTCCACAAAAGCAATAATGACTTCCTGCTCATTACGCGGAAGGCTTTTGATTTCATCGATTACTTGGGCCGCACTCATGTTTAAAAAATATCAGCAATTAGCCTCTTAAGCCAACTTCGGTTTCACCGGATTTTTCCCTCGTAAAGTTCCGCCATCGGAAAAACCAGATCAAAGTCGTTCCACTGTAGAATGCCGTTCTCGATAATGAAGTTTTTGAACTGTTTCAAATCGAGATACGCGCGAATGGACGGATGATCCGAGTTTTTCAGGAACGGGCCGAAGTCCACCGAGCTTTCGTGGCCATCATCAAAACGAAGGCTCAATTTGTAGGGCGCAACATAACGCGCCGCGTCGATCTGCACGACCTTCGGCATTCGCATTTTCTTTTGTTCGATGACGATCATTTTAATTTTCGCGTAATAGTTTCGACAGCGATCTGGCGGCGATGCACAAAAAATTCAATCCACTTTGCGACTATATCTTCGGCGCGGCGCGAAACAAGCAACTCAAAATTCGCCAGCGCATTTCCGGCCAGCGGCTTCATTCCTGCGACCGGCAGGAAACGAATATTAACGATCTGACCGTTAACAATCACCAGTTCCGCTTTGCTCTCCCGCCCTTGATAAAATCCATGCACATGAACCGGTTCGTGATCGTTGGCGTAAAAATAAACCCTCAGTCCGAAATATTCATAAAGTTTCGGCCTAGAGCCATCCGTGTCAGGCCAGCTTCGGATTTAACTCCACCGGCGGCGTTTTATGGTCGTGATCGTGCGGTTCGGCAGCGATGGCTTGATACGGCTCAAGTTCTTCCCCTTGACGCACCAAACGGAAGCTGTTGAAAACAACGATGAGCGAACCGACCACGTGCATAATTGCGGCGACAATTGGATTGATGTAGCCGAACGCGGCGAGAACAAGACCGCCGATCACGAATAAAATTCCCAGCAGAAAATTCTGGTTAATCACAGCGCGAGTTTGGCGCGAAAGTTTTACAAGAAATGGCAGGCGGCGAAGGTCGTTGTTCATCAGCGCAATCGTCGCGCTGTGAATGGCGACTTCACTTCCAGCCGCGCCCATTGCGATTCCGATGTCACCCGCGGCGAGAGCGGGAGCGTCATTCACGCCATCGCCCACAACTGCGACGCGGTAGCCTTTAGCCTTCAACGTCCGCACAAATTCAACTTTGTTTTGTGGCAAACATTCGGCAACGACTTCTTCGCAACCGATTTCGCGCGCAACTCGGGCTGCAACAGGTTGGCGATCTCCACTGACCATGGCGATTCGACGCACGCCAGCTTGTTTCAACTGCGTCAACGACTCGCTCGCTTCATGGCGCGTTTCGTCCTGCAAACCAACCCAGCCGATGCATTTTCCATTGCGCGCGACGTAAATCAGGCTGAATCCTTCGGCCTCTTTTAAATCAACCGAGCTTGTGAAATCGTCGGCGATTCCGTTGTCCTTCAACCATTGCGCGCGGCCAATTACAACCACGCTGCCATCCACGTCCGCCTTGATTCCGCGTCCGGCGGTCTCAGAAAAATTCTTTGGCTCGGGCAACGGCACACCCGCCTCTTCGGCCAACTGTGCCAATGCCTTGGCGGTTGGATGATTGCTGTATTTTTCGGCAGCCGCAGCGACGCGCAATAATTCAGCCGGAGCAGTTTCGCCCAGCGGAGCGAGTCGGCTTACGGCGAGTTTTCCGGTGGTGAGCGTTCCGGTTTTATCGAAAACAAACGCGTTAATTTTTGCAGCGAGTTCAATGTCGGCCACATTTTTGATCAGAATTCCGAGGCGCGCTGCAGCGGAAAGCGCCGCAACCATCGCAGTCGGTGTCGCCAGAATAAATGCGCAAGGGCAGGCCACGACGCAAACGGAAATCACCCGGCTGAGGTCTTGAGTCACTGCCCAAACCAACGCGGCAATCAACAAAACCAGCGGCGTGTAGAAACCCATGTATTGATCAACGATGCGCATGATGGGCAGCTTGGTTTTTTCCGCGGCCAAAATCAAATTACGCACTTTGCCGAGAGTTGTGTCCTGGCCCGCGCGGCTGACTTTGATTTCCAAAACGCCCGTCAAATTCTGTGTGCCGGCAAAAACATCGTCGCCGGATTTTTTATCCACTGGCAACGATTCACCGGTGATGTTCGCTTGATTGAACGAACCCTGGCCGTTCACGATGACGCCGTCAGCGGCAACATTGTCGCCCGGACGAACGCGGATCACATCACCAATGGCGAGATCTTTGGTCGCGACTTCTTCTTCGCCGCTCGCGGTGAGGCGCCGCGCTTTGGTCGGAGTTAATTTAATCAACGATTCAATGGAAGCGCGCGCGCCTTCGGCGGTGCGGGTTTCGATGATTTCGCCAAGCAACATGAAAAACGCGACGATGCCCGCTTCCTGGTAATGCTCCGAGGCAAACGAGGCGATCACCGCCAGACCGACCAGTTCGTTGGTGCTGAGAATGCCGCGTTGCAAATCTTTTAACGCGGTCCAGACAATCGGATAGCCGAGGATAATTGCGCCAATCATCGCGCTGAAAGCGGCCACGGTGGTGCCCTTTCCGAAAGTCCATTCCACGACGAACGAGTTCAGGATGAAGACAAGCCCGATCACCGTTTGCTGAAGTCGCACCGGTGTATGCGAATGATCGTGACCGCAACTCGAGCAATCCTCCTCGTGTGTATGATCGTGGTCGTGATCATGGGAATGCTCCTTGCGACTGAGTAATGACGTAACTTGCATAGCTATTTAGAAATGTTCGCGGGGGTCTGCCCCGTTTTTTGTTTTTGGCGCCGTTCCCTGTCCTGATCGGACTCTGCCTCGCGATTCAATTGTAGCCTGAGTTCGTAAGGTTTTCCACTCACCGGGTCATTGATCAGGTTAATGAACTTGTCGTCCGCGTTTGCCAGAATGGTTTGCCACGTTTCAGTCATCAACAACTGCCGAAACAAAGCCGGGTTTCTTTCGTAGGCGAGAAGGCTCCCCTGAAAAACTTTTGCGTCCGCTGCAATTTTTCCGAGCAACTCCGAGCTGGCGCTCATGGCCGTGGTGACGATGGAGTTGGATTCGCTCAATGCCGCGCTTAAC
>JBKJOA010000268.1:0-5873 GCA_046593365.1 Limisphaerales bacterium | reverse complement strand
CCAATCTCGCGCCCGGCGCGACCCGCACCCTCCGAATCGCATTTTCCCCGCAGCGGCGCGGAGAAAAATTTGCCATCCTGAGAATTGATTCGCTCGCCTGCTCTGGCGCGTTTCAAGAAATCTTTATGGCGGGCACGGCGACATCCTCGCTCGATCATTTCAGTTGGAACGCGATTGCTTCGCCCCAGCTTCCGAACGCCCCTTTTACCGCGCAAGTGATGGCGCTGGATCGCAACAACGACTCGGTGGAAAATTTTTCCGGCACGGCGAATCTTTCCGGCTCCACCAGCAGCAACGCAACGACCAAAACGATTTTGATTTCAGAAATCAATCCGGGCAATCCCGACAGTGTGGAATTTGTCAACGTCTCCGGCGTGCCGGTCGATGTGTCCGGCTGGAGAATTGTTCTTTACGATCCGAGTCCCACGGTCAATTCCACCACAATTATTCCGGCGAACAGCATTGTGCCTGCGAATGGAAATTTTAAAATTACCGAACTGGGAACTGCGCCGGGAGTTTTTCCAAATCTGCTTTCGGGAATAAATATCCTCTGGATTGGCGGTGCCACGACCGTCAGTGTGTTGCTCCAGAATTCTCTCGGACAAATCGTCGATTTCGCCACGCTCAGTTCCAGCACGGCCATCGTCAGTCCGGTGACGATTCCGACCAACGAATGGAGCGGGGCTGGAATTGCCGCAGGCGCGGTAGACGACTCTACTTCCTATCAACGTCGCGGCACCAACGATAATAACAACAACTCGAATTGGGCGATTGCCGCGTTGAGCATCGGCGTCAACAATGTCGGATTAACGGTTCCTTTTCCGGGCGCGGGACGTTCCGTGCTGATCACTCCAACCAATTCAATTAATTTCTTCGGCGGAAGCTGGAGTGGCCCTGTCACGGTCAGCGAAGAAGTTTTGGGAGTTCGACTGACCGCGAACGATGGCAGCGGCCACACCGGACAGAGCAATCCATTTGATATCATCGGCGCGGTGCCAACGATTTCGGATGTTGTCGATCTAACAATTGATGAAGACACGGCCACGGTGACATTGCCTTTTACTGTGTCCGATTTGGAAACGGCGGCGTCGAATTTAACGGTCACTGCATTCTCCTCCAACCTCACGCTGGTTCCGAATGCGAATATTTTTCTCGGCGGCAGCGGCAGCAATCGCACGGTGAGAATTGTCCCGGCCACCAATCAATTTGGCGCGAGCACGATTACATTGAGGGTGAACGATGGATTCAAAACGAACAGCGATACTTTTATTTTCACCGTAACGCCGGTGAATGATGCGCCAGTGATTCAATCACCGACCTTGTTATTCTCAGAAAATTTTGACGGCGTGACTGCACCCGCCTTGCCTGCCGGATGGACAATCGCTCTTTCTGGAGCAGGCTCGCAATGGTTGACGACGACCAACTCGAAGGACGCTGGAACCAATTCCGTGTTCGCATCAAATCCCTCGACCAATAGCGACAACCAACTCACATCGCCTTTCATTTTTGTTTCGGTGGCGACGGCGCAATTAACTTTCCGTCATAGCTTCGACACCGACCCCTGCTGCGATGGCGGCACTTTGGAAATCTCCATTGGCTCAGGAGCGCAAACCAATATCTTCACCAACATCATTTCAGCAGGCGGAGTTTTCGTCACCAACGGCTACAACAGCGGAAATTTTTGGCGCGGGAATTCGGGTGGGTTTATTACGACCCTCGTCAATCTGCCTTCGTCCGCGGCGGGTCAAAATGTTCGGTTCCGCTGGCGATTTACCTCGGACGACGCGAACGGTGGCGCAGGCTGGTTTGTTGATTCCATCGCGCTGACCGATGGACTTTTGAGCAACATTATTTTGAATGAAGATATTTCCAGCACGAACAGCGTCGCGATCAGCGACGTGGAAACGCCGGTGAATTTGTTGACGCTGACGGCGACATCTTCAAATCCAACGCTGATCCCAGGTGGAAATATTATTTTCTCAGGAACGAATTCACCACGCACGATGATCATCCGCTCCGCGACGAATCAGTCCGGCACCGCAACCATCACGTTGAGTCTGGGCGACGGCGTGACCAACACCACTCGCTCCATTTTCGTGACGGTCAATCCGTTGAACGATCCGCCGACATTCGTTCCCATCGGTGATCAAATCGCCAGCGAAGAAGTTCTTTTCGTCATCACCAATGTTGTGACCGACATCGATAGCCCGACCAACGCCGTAACGTTCAGCCTGATCAGTGCGCCGCCCACTGCCGGATTGAATTTTTCAAATGGAATTTTCTCGTGGATGCCAATAGAAATTCAAGGGCCGGGAATTTTCACGGTTTCAATTCGAGCAACGGACAACGGTTCGCCGAGCCTGAGCGCTACGCAAACCTTCAATATTCTCGTGCGCGAAGTGAACCTCGCGCCGACACTTGCATCGGTTAGCGACAAAATAATTCACGTCGGCGAATTATTGACCTTCACCAACACGGCGACTGACCCGGACATTCCGGCAAATCTCCTGAGTTTCAATCTTCTGTCGCCACCCGGAAGCGCGACAGTTAATTCCACTAGCGGACGATTCACCTGGACGCCGTCCATCGCGGATATCGGCACCAATTTAATAATCCTGCGTGTGGCCGATAACGGAATTCCGATTCTCAGCCATCAGCAAAACGTGTTGGTGGAAGTTGTTTCCGCTCCGGCAATTCTGTCAGCCAACATTTCCGAAAATGCTTTCACGATCACGTGGCAGGCGATTGTCGGAAAAACGTATCGCGTGCAATTCACGGCTGCGCTGGAAAATCCAATCTGGACAGATCTTCCCGGCGACATCACGGCGAGTTCATCTGTCGGCACAAAATCTGATACCATCGGTTCTGAGACGCAGCGTTTCTATCGAGTGATTCTTGTTCCATAAAATGCAGTGGCTGCGTTCTCACGAACGCCACGTGTTTTCATTCTGCTTGGTGTCTTTGTCTCTTAGTGGTTAATTTTCCGCGCATGATTTCGCACGCCAAATCTGAACAGCTTTTTGTCGAAGCTCTGAAATATATTCCGGGCGGAGTTAATTCACCGGTGCGCGCGTTTCGTGCGGTTGGCGGACAACCGTTCTTCGTCAACAAAGCAAAGGGCGCAAAAATTTTTGATGTCGATGGAAACGAATATATTGATTACGTCGGCACATGGGGGCCGGCGATTCTTGGACACGCGCATCCGAAAATTATTTCCGCCATTCAAAAAGCCGCCGAACACGGAACCAGTTTTGGAATTCCAAATCCGCTCGAAGTCAAAATGGCAAAGCTCGTTTGCGAAGCCGTGCCGAGCGTGCAGAAAGTCCGCATGTGCAATTCCGGCACCGAAGCCTGCATGTCGGCAATCCGGCTCGCGCGCGGCTTCACGAAGCGTGACAAAATCATCAAATTCGACGGCTGCTATCACGGACACGCCGATTCGCTTCTCGTCAAAGCCGGTTCCGGCGCGCTCACGTTTGGAAATCCCGACAGCGCCGGAGTTCCCGCGGCCTTCACCCAACACACAATTGTTCTCCCATTCAACGACGTGGAATCCGTCAAAGCCGCTTTCGCCGCAAACAAAAATCAAATCGCCGGAATTATTTTGGAACCCGTTCCCGGCAACGCCGGTTTGTACTTGCCGAAGCCGGGCTACTTGGAATTTCTCCGCGAAATCACTGCCGCGCACGAATCGCTTTTGATCTTCGACGAAGTAATGACTGGTTTTCGTTTGTCGTTCGGCGGCGCGCAAAAACTTTTTGGCATCACTCCTGACCTGAGTTGCTTCGGGAAAATTATCGGCGGCGGTTTGCCGGTCGGCGCATTTGGGGGTCGCGCGGAAATCATGGATTTGCTCGCGCCACTCGGCCCGGTTTATCAAGCCGGAACGCTTAGCGGAAATCCGCTCGCGATGGCGGCAGGCATCGCCAATCTGCAAGAACTGCAAGAAAGAGGCGCGTATTGCAAACTTGAAGAACTTGCCGAACACCTCGCCACCGGAATGCGCGACGCCGCGAAGTCCGCAAAAATCCCGGTTCAATTCAACAACATCGGCTCCATGTTCTGCACTTATTTTAGCGACAAACCCGTTCACAATCTCGCCGACGCGATGCGCAGCGACCGCGAACGTTTCAAAAAATATTTCCACGGCATGTTGAACGAAGGGATTTATTTTGCGCCATCGCAGTTCGAAGCCGGTTTTATTTCCATGGCGCATAGCACAGCCGACGTTGACCAGACCGCCCGTGCGACGATTAAAATCTTAAAGAAGCTCTAAAATTTATCTTACCGCTTTTTGCATGATGGCGAGCAATCGGGCTGGGCCGGTCACGGGCGCGGAGCAACTTTGTTTTCCACAAACAAAAGCGGCGGCATGGTCCAAGTCAGGGAATGGAATGGCGGTGGTAACAGAGGGCTTTTCACGCGGGTCGAACCAATCAGTTTGTTTATAGTTGAACGGAAATTTCAGCGCAGTTTGAAAGAGCGTTTTAGCGTGTGTGTCCTCTTTCCCACCGACTACCGCGATGTGCAAGGGGTCTGAACGAAGTTCCCGATCCGCCAGCAGAATTGCTCCCACGGCTGCGAATCGGCCCCGCGCGATTTCAGGCGTGGCGAGATACCGCATGGCGTGTTGGGCCATACGTCGGTATTCCTCGCGCCCGGTGTAGTGAAAAAGAAGATTGGCAAATCGCGCCATGATTCCATTTTCGTCGAACTGTGGTTCCGGGCGCGGCTGGGTTTTTGCGAGTAGGTCGGCGGTGGCAAAACCGGCGGCGTTGGTGTCCGAATGATTTCGGAAATGTTGGTCGACGAACCGCGCAGAGGACTCGGCGCGATCAAGCCAAAGCCGATTTCCAGTGGAGGCGTAGAGGTGAAGGAACGCGCGCCCCATGTAAAGTGTGTCGCCAAGATAAGGCCCGCTAGCGTCGATAGCGTCGTGTTTGAAACCGCCGTGGTCGAGCGCGCGATGGGCGAGAATCCATTCCGCCGCAGTGGTGGCTTCTTCGAGCAACTTCGCAGCGCTCGTGACGTCGTACAAACCGAGAATGCCGTTGATCGCCAGACCGTTTTCGCGGGAATAAATATGCTGGTCAACGCGAGGAATGCCTTTCTGGCGACGCAGCGAGTCATTCAATTTAAAATAACCTTCCGAATGCTCGCCGGGAATCAGGTCGGCATCCTGGCTGGTGTAAAACGCGCCTTCGGGACTGGTGAGAAAGTTCCGAAGGTAATCGTGAATCTTCCACGCGGTTTCGAGATAGACCGGCTTTTGGTAGAACGCGTAGGCGGCAGAATAGAGGCGAAGGTTCTCCGCTTGCATAGGCATGATTTTTTCAAAGTGCGGATGGTCCCAATCGCCGTCGGTCGAGTATTGGTAAACTCCGCCCCAGACGGGATCGATCAGTTTCCGTTGCGCGTCAAGAGTTTGTCGCGCCATTTTTTCCGCGCGGCGATCTCCACCCTGCGAAAGCGCCAGACAAAGTTCAACGCTGTCCCAGTTCAAAAACTTGTGCGAGCCGCTCCAGCCGCCTTTGTCGGAATCGTAAGCCGCGAAAAATCTTTTCTGAATTTCTTCGCGCAACGAAGGGGGCAACACGGCATCGGCAGCAAATTGAATTTGCGGCGACGACTGAACCGATGGACCGGGCGAAGGATCTTTGATGACGGCTTCGAGAGTGGAAATCATTAGCTCCGGTGAAATGTAGCCGCGCCGCTTGACGATTTCGCCGCCGTCGGAATTGAAAATGACTGTGGCCGGCCAGCCGTAATCTTCATAGCGATTGGAAAGATCAGGCCGCGCATCCTGATCAACGCGCACGCAGATGTATTTTGATTTGAGCAGCCGGATGACTTCTGGATTGGAATAGGTCTTC
>JBKJOA010000070.1:0-8755 GCA_046593365.1 Limisphaerales bacterium | reverse complement strand
CCCGTGCCAAGGACTATATTTTCGCCGCGTCCGAACATGTCGCGGATGCGTTGTAATGACGCGGCTATTTAGAAACGCTGAAACGTTCCACACCAATCCAGGTGACGAGACGCACGCCCTCCACCTCAGGCGGCGGACGCCCGACGCTACTGTGAATCCCTGTTGCCTCAAGGAAAAATGGCACCGAGGGTTTAGCGGAATCCGGGTATACGTTGCCTCACATTAACCCGAACTCCGAAGTTGAAACGTCATATGAGAACGAAAATGGGGAGCGCACGCCTCTGGCGTGTGGTTTTCGGCGTCGCGCCGAAAACTTCGTTCCACATTATTTTTCTCGGAAACACCGGAAAGTTAGTTTGACGAAAGTTCGGGCGCGACGCCCGAACTCGCACGCGGGACGCGCGCGCTCCCGTTTCAACTTCGGAGTTCGGATTAAATCGAGATCTCTGAAAAACGCTCGCCGGATCGTAGCGGCGTCTCGGCAGAGCGCCGGTTTCTCTCGTGAAATAAGGTGTTCGGCTTTCTGCCGAAAGCCGCTACACCGGTTTTGCAGAGGTCTCAAATCCTAATACGTCCGCGCTCCATTTTCGTCATCGCAAAAAGGCTTCATGCAATCCGCCATCAACGGTGATGATTTGCCCGGTTGTTTTGCTCAATCGTTTGGTCAGCAAAAGAAAAAAGGCTTCGGCTTGATCGGCTGGTGTGATTGGAGATTTGGTCAACGTTCGATCCGCGTAAAACTTCGCGAGCTTTGTGGTGAGGGACTCGGTCGCTTCGTCGTCTTTGTAAGGAATATTGTATTTCGCGAGACTCGCGATCACGCGGTCGCGAGGAAACATTGCGCTGCCTTGGACAACGGTCGCGGGCGCGACGCCATTCACGCGCACGAGCGGAGAAAGTTCGATGGCGAGTTCGCGGACGAGATGGTTGGCCGCCGCTTTCGAAGTGTCGTAGGCGACAGAACCTTTTTTGGCGACAGCGGCATTCGCGCTGGTGGTGAGAACCAAACTTCCATTCAACCCCTGCTCTCTCCATGTTTTCGCAGCTTCGTCGGCAACGATGTATCCGCCCGTGACATTGATCGAAAAGGTCAGCGCCCATTTCTCGTCGGGAATGTGACCGCTCGTATCGGGTGCAACAAAAATTCCGGCTGTCACTGCAATGGAATCAAATCCGCCGTAAGCGAGCGCGACGTCATCCAGCATCGCGCGAACGCTCGCTCGATCAGTTATGTTGGCAGAAATTCCAATTGCGAGGCCGCAGTTTGAAATTCCCGTTCCAGCGACGCCGATTCCCAAACCATATTTGTCGGTGATTTCTTTTGCGGTGGCTTTCGCGGCATCCGCATTCAAATCAACGCAAACAATGTGCGCGCCTTCTTTCACGAGACGATGCGCCACTTCTTTTCCAATGCCAGAACCCGCGCCAATCACGACAACGACCTGCCGCGCCAATTCTTTTTCGGCGGGCATCCGTTGCAACTTCGCTTCTTCCAGCAGCCAATATTCGATGTCGAACGATTCCTGTTGCGGCAGCGCGATATATTTATCAATCGCCTCCGCGCCGCGCATCACTTCCACCGCGCAATTGTAAAATTCCGCCGTAACGCGCGATTCACTTTTGTCTTTGCCCCACGCAATCATGCCGAGGCCCGGAACCAAAATGACGGTCGGATTCGGATCGCGCATCGCGGGAGAATTGGCGCGTTTGCATTTGTTGTAATACGCCGCGTAATCGTCACGATATTTTTTCAAGCCGTCGCTTAGTTTGGATTTTAATTTTTCAACAAACGCGGCGATGGCGGAGTCATCCCAATGTGCTGCCGACATTCTGTCGGCAGTTCTGTTGTTTTTATCCATCGACAGAATCTCGGCCTCACTTTCCTTTTGGACTTTTTCTGCCGACTGAAAGTCGGCAGCACGTTCTAGCACCACATACAACGGTTTGATTTTCGTGCGGAGAAAATGGTCGGGGCAACTGGTTCCCAATTCCGCAAGACGCGGCGCATCGTTGGAATTTACGAAGCGCAAAATCTTTTCGTCATCTTGAATCGTGCCGATGAAACGTTTTTGCTGGCTCACCTGCCCGCGCAGCCACGGCAAGATTTTCGCGAAAACTTTTTTGCGCACTTCTTCCGGCAACGTCTCGTGCATCGCGCCGCCGAACGCTTTCGCGTCGCCACCTTTTGCCTCGTATTTTTTCTCGATGAATTGCGCCGCGCGATCAATCAATTCCAGCGAAAGAAAATAACATTCCTTATCATCGTCATCCCAATTGATGAGGCCGTGTTGGCCCATCATAATTCCTTTGGCCTTGGGATTTTCCTGACAGATTTTTTGCATCGCGAGACCGAGTTCAAAACCGGGACGCAACCACGGCGTGTGAATCACTTCATCGCCATAAATCTCCCTCGTAAGTCGTACGGAGTTTTCCGAAGCCGCGACAGAAATGGCCGCATTGGGATGCGTGTGGTCAACGTGCTTGAACGGAATGAACGAATGCAACGGGGTGTCGATGGACGACGCGCGGGGATTCAAATTAAACGTGGTGTGATTATACATCGCCACCATGTTGTCCTCGCTTGGAGACTTCGGCCCTTTTTCTTTCGCCAAACCATAAACTTTTTGCAGCGACATCAACTTATCCTGATACAACGAAGAAAAATTTTCTCTCGTCGAGGTCCGCAAATCGCCGCCCGAACCTTTGACCCACAACACTTCCATTTTTTCGCCAGTGAGAGGATCAGTCTCGTCGAGTTTGGCCGAAGTATTTCCGCCGCCGGTGTTGGTGATGCGCTGGTCGCTGCCGAGTTTGTTCGAGCGATAAATCAGCCGCGCGACCGGATCGAGTTGAGACGCTTCAGTGTCATTCCAAAGATCATTAACGTGTTTAAAAGTTTTATCGGACATACAATCAGAGCAAAGGCTAGAGGCGTCGCGATGTGGGAACAATGATTTTTTACGCACGTTTACATGGCAATAAAGTTCAAGGGGACATTTTAAAATAAAAACCTCTCATCCGTTTCTCCAACCCAGGAGTGAATGAGAGGTTTGTTTAGGAAACTTGTTTTAAGTTTTTGTGAATCAACAAAGCTCTTTTTTCAAGGATTCATAATGTGTCTGTTTTCATTTGCCCAACGCATGCATTCGCCTACTGTCCCGCATTGCATGCATTGGATTGGCCGATCCGAAAAAGACACCGACAACGCCGCGCTTGAAAAACGCCGATCGGATGCTGCCAGGCAGGCATTGCCTGCACCCTCATCCGGCCTTAAGTCTCAGGAATATTCTGGTGGCCCTCCAGCACGGCTCGTCCTCGCCCTCATCTTCCTGCGCTTTGCCGTCATGCCAGTGCTGCTCGGTCTCCTTTTCCTGATAGGCACGGTCATGCCTGCGGTGGCGGCGTCTGAATTTATCACGGATAAAAATGGCGAACTCCTTCTACGCGCAGTTCCCTTTCGCGGCATCGGCGTGAACTATTACGACGCCTTCACGCGCACGCTCGACCAGAACCCCAGGACGAACTACGACGCAGGCTTTCGCGAACTGGCGGCACGAAAGATTCCGTTCGCACGATTCTCTGCCGGCGGCTACTGGCCCCGAGATTGGGGACTCTACCGAACGAATCGTTCCGCATACTTCGAGCGGCTTGACGGCGTCGTGAAGAGTGCCGAACGGCACGGCATCGGATTGATTCCCTCCTTCTTCTGGCACATGAGCGCGGTGCCGGACCTCGTCGGCGAACCGTGCCTTCGCTGGGGCGACACCAACAGCCGCACCATTGCCTTCATGCGTGAATACACGCGCGAGCTGGTTACGCGCTATACGAAGTCACCCGCCATCTGGGGATGGGAGTTTGGCAACGAATACAATCTAGCCGCAGACTTGTCGAATGCGTCTGAGCATCGTCCGCCCGTGGTACCCGGCCTCGGCACTCCGGCGCAGCGCACCGCGGAAGATGACCTCACGCACACGGCCATCCGCGTGGCCTTCCGGGAGTTCGCGCTTGAAGTTCGGAAACATGACCAGCAGCGGATCATCGTCAGCGGAAACGCCTTCCCGCGCGTTTCGGCGTGGCATCAGGCGAAAGAGAAAAGCTGGAAGCCTGACACGCGCGAGCAGTTCGCCGAAGTTCTCGCCGCAGATAATCCTTCGCCCATGAACACACTGTCTGTGCGTGGTTACGATTTGGCCGTCGACATCGGACGGTTGGCCCAGGCCATGACCGTGGCACGAGCGGTAAAGAAGCCGCTGTTCGTGGGTGAGTTTGGTATGTCCGGAGCAACCACTGCGGAATCGAAGAAAAAATTCGCCATGATTCTCGTTGCGATTGAAACCAATCGCGTCCCCCTCTCCGCGCTGTGGGTGTTTGACTTCGATGATCAGTCGAAAGACTGGAATGTGAATGCGACCAATGGCCGAAGCTGGCAGCTCGAAGTTATTCAGCAGGCGAACGAACGAATGAGAAGAAGCCGCTAGGTTTGCTCGATCTTCCTAACCACTCCAATCAAGGCTTCGGTATAATCCAGATGTTGCGATAGAAGACCGGATTGCCATGTCCCTGCAGCTGAATGCCGCCGCCGTCCGCTACCTCGGTCATCCCACCGCCGGGGGTTTCCTTTTGAAACTCCAACTTGTTATGAACCACGACGCCATTATGTTTTACCGTCACCACGGTGTTCTTGACCTTCTTGCCGGCGTCATCAAATTTTGCGGCAACCACATCGAAGTCGTAGGTCTGCCAGGTGAGCGGTGGGAAGCACATGTTCACCTCCGGCTTCGCTTGCTGGTAAAAGCCGCCGCACTCGTTGTTCTCACCTTTGAGGCCAAAGCTGTCGAGCACCTGGCATTCGTAGCGGTCAAGGAGATAGACGCCGCTGTTGCCGCGATCTTGCCCGCGCCCATGCGGCTTAAACGGCAGTAGAAATTCGAGGTGCAGGATAAAGTTGGTGAATTTTTGTTTTGAAGTCGTGCCGGCCTGGAGCAAACCGCGATCATCCATATGGCCGCCTTTCCATCCGTCAGCGCTGCTGCCGTCGAACAGCACAATCGCGTCGGCGGGAGGCTTCGCGCCGAGGGTAGGACTTTTGCGTTCCGTTTTCTCCATCGTCCACGGCCCGCCCGCGTCACTCTTCATCGTGATCTTACCTGACACCAGTTCGGCGCGATAATTATTCGTGCTGGTGAAAACGATTTGGTCCGCTTCCCGCTTGCCGATGATCTCCTGCTTGTAATCCTTGTCCCAACCATCGCCAGGCAAACCGCCCTTGTAAGTGACCATGCGAAACTTGTCATTGCCGAGCGCGATGATCTGCGCGCCGCCCCAATCGTTCTTGTATTCACCCTGCGCAATGTAGTCCGGTCCCGCTTTGGCGGGGTCCGTGAAGGTTTCGTCTGCCGCGAAGACCACGGTAGCAAATGCGAGTGGAATAAGCGTGAACCATTTCATATTTTTAAAGTGTTGTCGGGAATTGAATTGATAGGAATTTTTTTTTTGACGCTATGCAGTTCAGGGAGAAATACTTTTGCGTCGTGTTCATTTGCGGTGATTTTATGCCTGCATGGGCCTGCGACAAGCTCTTTTGCGTTTATCGCCGCTGGATTTGGGAAGCTGGAGTGACCGCGCGCGTGTTCGATGAAAATCTGACGCACCGTCGAGAACAAATGGATACCTCACTCTTGATCCCTCTTCCCATCCGATGCAGAGAGGGGGACTCTGTTCTGTGGCAACTCTCTGCGCATCGCTTCGAAACGGCTCGAACAGCCGCGCGCAAATGCAACTGGTCGCCGCTCCTTGGTAAGTAAAAAGTGAAAAAGGCCGGCAAAAATGCCGGCCTTGGTGTTTTAGTCTTCTTTTCGCTTACGGATATTTGACGCGGTAGAACCGTTGCGATTGGCCATTCGGAGCGGATGGGTCGCTGAACACTCCAACGCCTGAGCCGTCGGTGAGGACGGTGTTGAGTAGTTGCCAATTAGTTGGGTTTCCAAGCGCGTCGGCATATTGGATCGTGTAAGTGGTGTTAGGAGAACCGGCGAACGTCCCCTGCCCGGCTCCAGTTGTCACAAAGGAGGTTGGGTCTTGCACTAGGTTGGGCACAGTAAAGTTCAGCAGCAGATTGTTTCCATTCGTGCTCAGGCTGAAGGAACCGCTGCCGAGGCTGTTCACGAAACCCGCCGTGTTCAAGGCGAACGCATTGGTGTCGAAACCGGTGACGCCAGTGGTGGTAGAAGCAATCACCCATGAATAGCTATTCGTGTTGTCGAAATCCGAGACGGCCCCCGCCGCATTGGCGAGCGTCAACGAGGTGATGTCGATGTTGAACTTGCTGCCGGAGGTTGCGGTGATATTCAAGCTACCGGTGATGTTTAATTTGTCCCAGCCGGGGCTGACGCCAGCGGTGCCTGCGGCCTGGTTGACTTCGAACACGTAATGTCCGCCACCAGCCCATGTTTCACCACCGGTGGCTAATGCGCCAACGCTGCTGCCCGGAGCAATCGTTCCGTTGACCGTAACTGCGCCGGAGGCGGTTCCGTTTCCGCTGAGAAACGCTCCAGAAGCGACGCTAACTGCGCCGCTACCGGTGGCGCTGCCGCTGACATTGGCGAGTTTCACTGTCCCGCTGGCGATCGTGACCCCGCCATCGAAGGTATTTGCGCCGCTTAAGGTCATCGTCCCGGTTCCGCGTGTGGTCAAACCGAAGCCAGTTCCACTAATGATGCCGGATAAAATGGTCGCGCCACTATTGTTATTGGTAATGACGGGGGAAGTGATGCTCAACGCGATGGGTCCAGAAAGCTGCAAATCGTTGGCCCCGCTGATAGTCCAGTTGGTGCCTGAACCTGGAACCGCAAGGGTAATCGGGTTGGTCACAGCATTTACCCCCGTCAAGGGTGTATTTGCCGATAAAGAAACGGCTTGTGCTGCCGAATTTGTCGCGGGAGCAACGATGAGTGTGCCCGTGCCCAGTGCGTTCTTGTGACCCAATACGGTATTGCCCCGCTGCTGAGTCAGTCCGCCACTCCAAGCGCTGTTATCCCCGGATAGAACTACCGTTCCTCCGCTATTAACACCATGCCGCACCGCGCCGACCCCGCTGAAATTACCGCTCATAATGAAAGTGTTGACCGTATCGCTATCCAGCGTGATCAACAAGCCGTTGTTGGCGTTGAATTCAACGTTGTTGGTAAGAGTGCTCGTTGGGACACCCGTGTTGCGCAAAGTGGTGTTTGCGGTTCCGCCAACCGGCATAGTCACTCGAACGGTGCCCCTCCCCGCTACAGCATCGCTGTTGAAACGGACGCCGCCGCCGGTAATGGTGAAATCACCCAAAAAGTCATTCATGCCAGAAAGGGTTAGGTTGACGGTTGTTCCAGAAGCATAGCCCTTGGTTAAAGCACCTGGGCCGGTAATGTTGCCTGGAACCGTAAGAGTCCTACCCGACAGCATGGTCAGGATGCCGCCACCGGCTCCGAGAGTGATCCCGCGATTTGTAGTCAGAGTGAAATCTACTCCACTCGCCCCAAATGCGCCGTTGTCCAACGTGATCGCATCGGCCACTGGACTGGCCGGCGGATTTGCGTAGTTGCCCGAGAGCAAATTGGTGCCGCCACCCGTCACGCTGATTTTCCCAGAATTGCCTGCCACGGTAATAATCGGAACACCTGCGCCAGTGGATTGCACTATGCCACCGGTGACCTGAATCGTTCCGCCAACGTTGATAGTCGCAATGCTGGTTCCGCTAATCAGATTGAGACTGCCACCGGATACATGAATGTCGCCGCCGATATTGACCGTGAGGGTCGCCGGTACGGAGGAGTTCAGACGGAAATCTCGGTTCGTGGTTGAGCCAAGAGATTTGACGATCAGATTGCCTTGAACGTTTGTAAAAACGCCAGCCTGTTGCCACGCACTCGCCATGGTGTTCGTGATGTTGACCACGAAATTCCCCCAGGTAGTTCCGCCTGGTAAATTATTCAGGGTGCCGCCAGTTCCATCTCCCCACCGTTGGATTTCCACCGTGCTGGAAGCGCCATAAACTTTGTTGGTCCCAAGAATGTCGAGCGAGCTGCCATTCGCGCCGTTTGCGTAGGCCACAATGAACGTGCCGCCGTTATCGATCTGGCCGGTCCCGGCACTGATTTTTCCACCTCCCGCGACCAGCGTTGCTCCATTTTGAATTTGAATCGTTCCAGTCACAGCAAGGGCGACGGTGTTCGTCATGTTATGGCCGGTTTGAACGATGAAAACATCGCCAACTGTTACGAAATTGGCCGGGCTTGCGCCGCCGCCTGCGGGAACATCGTTCCAGTTGGCCAACACAGTGGGGTCAACACTCCCCTGCGAATAATAAGTTGCGGCATGCGAACTGACGACCAGCGCCGACGCGACTATTGTGATTGCGAAAAGCTTCGTGGCAGAGCGCATCGCAGCCAATGAATGAGATGTTTTCATAATGAGTTCTTTTGACGTGGTTTGATAATTTGATTGAGTTTCACCATTATGCGCACTCTTTGGAAAATTCACTAGTAAAAAAACGAAGAAAATGATGCGCTGGCCGTTGGTCGGACAATAGCCCAAAGCACTCCGGCGCGCATAATTCCGAGAGGGCAATCGCGCGCGACGCGCAAACATCCCATTGTCACGGGTACGTGGTGGCCCCGGTGGGGTTCTTATTGCGGCGACGGTTTCCCTTTGCCTTCCTTCTTACGGTCTTTTCTGAGGAGTTGCGAGGCACCTTTTTCGCTCGGGGCCAACT
>JBKJOA010000411.1:0-2981 GCA_046593365.1 Limisphaerales bacterium | reverse complement strand
CATTTATGGTCCGCCTGAGGAAGTTCTCCAGTATCGCGACAACTTTCGGTTTATCTTCGTTCCTGTCATTGTCCTTTCAGGATTGTGGATGTGGAAAGGCCACGCCGTTCGTGGACTCTTTTCAAAAAATAGGACTGACCCGAATTAACTTTTACGCGCCGCAAAGGACAAAACTATTATGAAAAGCACTGAGATCAAAAAGGAGTTGTCACACAAACAACGCCAAGAACTTCTCGCGGCATTGAAAGCCCGCTTTGAGAAAAACATGAACCGCCATAAAGGTCTCGATTGGGCCAAGGTCCAGGCGAGGTTGGAAGCGACTCCGGAAAAATTATGGTCGCTCCACGAAATGGAACGCACCGGTGGTGAACCGGACGTGGTGGGTCATGATAAAAAGACGGGCGAATACGTTTTTTTTGATTGTTCTGCGGAGACTCCCAGAGGGCGCGTCAGTTTTTGTTACGACCGTGCAGCGTTAAATTCCAGGAAAGAACATAAACCGAAAAATAGCGTGATGGATATGGCAGCGGCCAT
The DNA here is from genome assembly GCA_046593365.1 of Limisphaerales bacterium. Classification (GTDB taxonomy): domain Bacteria; phylum Verrucomicrobiota; class Verrucomicrobiia; order Limisphaerales; family CANJXF01; genus CANJXF01. Next base: position 2,447 of record JBKJOA010000411.1, on the reverse strand, counting down.
GGGCATCGAGCTTTTGACGGAGGAAGAATATTTCGAACTGCAGACTGTGGGGAATTTCGACACGAAGACTTCGAGTTGGGTGAAGACGCCCGCGGCCATCCGCGAACTCGATGGCGCGCTTTATTGTGATCGCCGCTACGGCCGAGTGTTTGTGGGTCACAACGGGGCGCAGTCTTATTACGCCGCGCGGGGATTCCGTGGCGCGGTGCGGATCTGAGTTTGGATTTTAAATTTCGAGGACGGGCGGAAAAAGGACCTGTTCAGCAATAATTTCCGAACCGATCCATTGACGGCCGCTATCAAGAACTACAGTTTTTCAAACTCATCTCGCTGCAAGGTCGAAGCGGTCGAGGTTCATGACTTTGTCCCAGGCGGCGACAAAATCTTTTACGAACTTCGCTTCGGCATCGGCGCAGGCGTAAACCTCGGCGAGGGCGCGGAGGATCGAGTTCGACCCGAAGACGAGGTCGAAGCGGGTGGCCTTCCACTTGGCGGCGCCGGTCTTGCGGTCGGTGCCTTCGAAGAGGATTGAGTCCGGCGTCAGCGATTTCCACTCCGTGCCCATGTCGAGCAAGTTGACGAAGAAGTCATTGCTCAACGTCTCCGGTCGGTTGGTGAAAATGCCGAGCCGGGTCTGACCGAAGTTCGTACCCAGAACGCGCATTCCGCCGACGAGCACGGTCATCTCCGGCGCGGTGAGCGTGAGCAGGTGCGCCTTGTCGATGAGCAGGGCTTCCGCGGAGACGGTGTAGCGGCCCTTGATGTAGTTGCGGAAACCATCGGCGATTGGCTCGAGCACGGCGAACGACTCGACGTCGGTCTGCTCCTGGGAGGCGTCCATGCGGCCCGGAGTGAACGGGATGGTGACGTTATGGCCGGCATTTTTCGCCGCCTTTTCCACACCGGCGCAACCGGCGAGGACGATGAGATCGGCGAGCGAAATCTTTTTTCCACCGGTGGCGGCGGAGTTGAAGGCGCTGCGAATTTCTTCGAGCTTGGAAAGCACGCTGGCAAGTTGGTCTGGCTGATTGACCTGCCAATCCTTCTGCGGTGCGAGACGGAGACGCGCGCCATTGGCACCGCCGCGCATGTCCGAGCCGCGATAGGTGGAGGCGGATGCCCAAGCCGTGGAAACCAGTTGCGAGACCGTCAAGCCGGAGGCGTGGATTTTGCCTTTCAGCGCCGCAATATCGGTGGCGTCGATCAACAGGTGGTTCACCGCTGGAATCGGGTCTTGCCAGAGCAAATCTTCAGCGGGGACTTCCGATCCGAGGTAACGCGCCTTGGGACCCATGTCGCGGTGCGTGAGCTTGAACCACGCGCGAGCAAAAGCATCGGCGAATTGATCGGGGTTTTGGTGGAAGCGCCGCGAAATTTTCTCGTAAGCCGGGTCGAATCGCAGCGCGAGATCCGTGGTGAGCATCGACGGTGCGATGCGTTTGTTCGGGTCGTGGGCGTGCGGCACGGTGCCTGCGCCTGCTCCGTTTTTTGGACGCCACTGCTGCGCGCCTCCGGGGCTTTTCGTCAGTTCCCATTCGTAGCCGAAGAGACTTTCAAAAAAGCCGTTGCTCCATTTCGTCGGCGTGGTGGTCCATGTTACTTCCAGACCGCTGGTGATTGTGTCGGCTCCTTTGCCAGTGCCTAAATTATTCTTCCACCCAAAGCCTTGTCCCTCAAGTCCCGTCGCTTCTGGCTCGGGTGCCACGTGCGATGAATCGGCGGCTCCATGAGTCTTGCCAAAGGTATGGCCACCGGCGATCAGCGCGACGGTTTCCTCGTCGTTCATGGCCATGCGGCCAAAGGTATCGCGAATGTCCTTGGCTGCTTTCATCGGATCGGGATTGCCGTCCGGCCCTTCGGGGTTCACATAGATCAAACCCATTTGCACCGCGGCCAATGGATTTTCCAGATTGCGACTGTGAATATCTCCATCCGCGTCGTCATCCGACACCAGGACGCCGCCCGGTTTCTCCACGCCTTCGGAGCCATGCGCGTAACGGATGTCGCCGCCAAGCCAGGTGGTCTCGCGTCCCCAGTAAACATCCTGATCCGGCTCCCACGTGTCCTCTCGGCCTCCAGCAAAGCCAAACGTTTTAAAACCCATCGTCTCGAGCGCGACGTTGCCCGTGAGAATCATCAAATCAGCCCAAGAAATTTTGCGACCATACTTTTGTTTGATCGGCCAAAGGAGGCGACGCGCCTTATCCAGACTTACGTTGTCCGGCCAGCTATTGAGCGGAGCAAAACGTTGTTGCCCGCGACCGCCACCGCCTCGGCCATCACCGGTGCGGTAGGTGCCGGCGCTGTGCCATGCCATGCGGATGAACAAGCCGCCGTAGTGACCGAAGTCCGCCGGCCACCACTCCTGCGAATCGGTCATGAGCGCTGCGAGATCCTTCTTCACCGCCGCGAGGTCCAAGGACTTGAATTCTTCCGCGTAATTGAAC
>JBKJOA010000318.1:0-3467 GCA_046593365.1 Limisphaerales bacterium | reverse complement strand
AACCAAAGGAACTTTTCCGCGCAAAGATTTCAAAAATGGATTGATGACGTTGTGCGTGTGCTTGGCGGCGAGGTGATTTTTCTGCGGCGTGCAAAAGTCAGCAACACCCGCTGGCTCTGGCGTGTTCCAACCCTGCCCGTCGTCAATTCCCCACGGATGCACCATGATAACCGCCGTCTCCTTCGCACGAAGTTTGTTCGGCATCTCGACAATGCCGCGGGCGTTGTAAGAAAATCTCCACGCGCGCACCGACAAATCCGCATCTTTGTCGTCCACAAGAATCGGGGCTTCAAAACGATTCGTCTCGCGAATCGGTTCAACCCATTCAGGAAAATCAGCGAGAAGTGGTTTGGGATTTTTAATTGGCGTCAGAATGTTTTCGTAGGTGCGTTCTTGAGCAATCAAAGTTTGCGCGCACAAAATTGTTGCGAAGAAAAATCGCAATGCGCCACAAGTTCGTGAGTTGAATCTTGAAATCAATGACATGTCGAAAAGTTTAAACTTGAGAGTTGGCGGCGTCGAGAAATTGGTTGGCGTTCGTTCGCGCCATTCTCAGCAATTCCAGCGCGAACGGCACATCCGAAGTCGATTCCAGTTGAAAGCTAATCCATCTGGAGCGAGGAAAGACATGATGCGGACGAACCCGACCAGCAGCGATAAGGGTTCGAGCGGATTCGCGCTTCAGAAAAACATCCAACAATCCGTGACCGTGAACGTGGCCCAACTCGCGGCCATGTTCTTCAAATTCAATTCCGCCGAAACGATGCGGTTTTAGACGAATGCCGGTCAAACACAGCGCCTCAACTTCCAACGCTTCAATTGCTGCAAACCGTGATTGCCAAAACATCCAAGTGCTAACGAGCAACAGCGCATCAAAAATTTGCGGCAACCCTGGAACTCGCGCCAGCCATCGCAAATGGCGAACAACAAAATAAAACATATGCTGCTACGATTCTGCGCGGCGCTTGACATCTTCCATGACGCGGAGATGAACGGCGCGAAAGATGTGCCGCGTCCACAAATCAAAATACCAAAGCGGTCGGACGTGCAACGTATACCAAGTGCTGCCCGCCAGCGTCGTCGTTCCGTCGGCATTTTTGCGCAAAACAAATTGTCCGCGCCGCGGCGTCAGATGCCCAATCAGTTCCGGGTCGCGCGGTGACTCGACGATGTCGAATGTGAGTTTTTCGTCGGGAACGAATTCGATAACTTTTTCTTTAAAAATCGCGTCGTGACTAAAAATGCATTGGCGATCGGCGTTGACAAAATTTCCTGCGGTTGTCGTCGCTACCGGATAAGGCAATCCAAGTTGAAAAAGCCAGAAACTTGGCGCAGAAGGAATTTGTGGAAACGCCGTCACCTCTCGCCAGACTTTTGCGGGCGAAGCGTGGATGACAACTTCATCGGTGAGAACATTTTCACTGTCGCTCCGCGTCATTGGTTCAGCCAGTGCAATCAAGGCCAGAGATGGAAGAATGCTGACGAACAATCGGGTTGGATTTTTCCTGAACAAAATCCGACCAAACAACGCGCCCGTCAAAATCACGACGTAAAAAATCGGCGCCACAATCAACAGGCAAATAAATCCTTCGTGGAAAGCAACAGTAGCTCCAGCCAGCGCAATCAATGTCATCCAAAATGTATTCACGACAACCTGTCCCGCGCGCGGTTCCAGCCAGCGCCAGAAGTAACTCGCGACAATGCCGCCGATAATGGGCGCAAGGAAAAAACTGGGAATGAGTAATGACGAGTAAACCCCGGTGTTCTGGAAAAAAACACAAACGCCAAAGAGCAGCCCGATCACAAGGTCGCCAGCCAACATTCCAATTAACCAGGTGCGCCCTCGCCCAAGCGGAGAGTCGGTTGGAAGTGGAGAGTGGCCATTCATTATTTATCCAGAAAATTGAATTTTTTTACTTTTGCAAATAAGCGAACAGGTCGCGGCGCTCCTCTGGTGTGAGTCCGTGCATCAAGCCTTCTGGCATCATGGAAATTGCCGATTCCGTAACGGAAACAATTTTATCGCGGCCGACGGTAACTTTTTCATTCTTCGAGGCAACGAGCGTAATGCTGTTCGCATTGTACTCTGCGATCAACCCATTCAAGGTTCGGCCATCGTTTGTCTCAATGTTGTAACTGAGTGATTCTTTGCGAACGACGGCGCTGGGGTCAACAATGCTCGTGAGTAAAAAATCTTTGTCCTTCCGATTGGCGTGTGTGAGTTCAGGGCCAACTTTTTCTCCCTCTCCAAAAAGCTCGTGACAAACCGCGCAGCTTTTCAGGAAAACTTCCCGTCCATTTTTCGCGTCGCCGGGAAACGCGCGCAGGTCGTTGTTGAAGCGTCGAATGTCCGCGAGTTTTTCTTCCGGGGTGCCGCCGCCGATGTTGCCCCAATTTTTGCGAACCAGATCATTAAGTTGCTTGTCATTCAACAAAGCGACTTTTTGCAACTGTTCAACGGGGACTTCGCCAGATTGAAATTTTCCTGAATCAACGTTCAACAAAAATTCGCGCGCCCATTTTTTGCGACTGAGCAAAACATCGCGGGCTTTGCTACGCACGGGTTGATTCATCGCAGGATAATTCGACAACACTCCGCCAATTTCCGCGTTTGAGATATGTTGAATTGCGTCGAGCGCGGCCAACTGGATTGCCTCCGGTTGATTAGTTGCGCACGAACTCAAAAGAATTTTCAATGCCTCGGGATTTGGCACCTCACCAATGAGTTGCAACATCGCAACTCGCAATTCGATTGTGATGCTCCTGTCTTCTGCCAATGCGAGAACGCGGCGCCATGCCTGTTTATGTCCAAGCCGTGACAACAAACGAATTAAAGTTTCATCGCGCGTATCATCTTTCCAGAGCGAGGTGAGTTGTTTTTGCAACGGCGTGGGAAGTTTTTCGAGTTTGGAGATTCGATTGTCGGACGGTTGTTCGCGTAAACCTTGTTCCAGTGAAGATAGCATTTGGACGCGCTGTTTTTCAGACGAGGTTTCGAGTAACCGGGCACAGGCGGTCAAAGTTTTCGCCGAAGCTTCCGTCGCGTAACGGCGCATCAGACGCGGCAGAATCGTTTCGCGAATGATCGCTGATTTCCAGTTTTCCTCAGTGGCAAATAAATCCAAAGTTTCGTTGACCTCGCCCACGCAATGATTTTCGACTGCCCACCAAAGCAGCAATGGAACGTGTGGATCTTGCGCATCGAGATTTCGAACCGCGATTTTTGCCGCGATAGACAACCCGTCTTTTGCAGACAAACGTTTAGCGGTGCTGGCGAGTTGGCTGCGGGTTTGAACGTCAGTTTCGGAATGCGCGAGCTTGATTAGATTTTCCGCCGTCGTAGGAGAGGCTCTATTTTCATCGCCGAGAAATCGAACGGCCCATTTCCGAACTTGAGGCGAAGAGTGTTTCAGCAGGTCATTTAAAAACGATTCGTCCGCACCGCCGCTAACGTAAAGCGCCCACAA